>JBBRVE010000001.1:0-96216 GCA_038247245.1 Bdellovibrionales bacterium
CCCCTCGGTCAGCGACCGGAACGCCGCCAGCTGCTGCGCGTTCATCGGGTGGCCGGGTTCATCGCCGCAAGAAAGGTGGCTCATGACATAGCGCAGATCGACCGGCTGCAGCATCTCGCGCGTGAGCGTGGCAGCGTCCTTCGCCGACAGGCCGAGGCGGTTCATGCCGGTATCGATATGCAGCAGCGCAGGCTGACGTTTGCCGGAGGTGGCGGAGAAGGCCGCCCAATATTCGAGGTCCTGAAGCGAATTCAGGACAGGCACGAAACCGTGCTCGACGAAATCTTTCGCTTCTGCGCCATAGGGGCCATTGAGGACATAAATAACGGCGTCTTTCGGCAGCACGCTTCGGATGGCGACGGCTTCGTCGAAATGGGCGACAAAGAAATGGCGGCATTCCTGATCGAAGATCGCGCGGGCGACCTGCGGCGCGCCAAGACCATAGGCATCGGCCTTCACGACTGCGGCGCAATCGGCGCCGTTCTTCAGCATCTTGCGGAAGGCGAGGTAATTGCGCGCTACTTTGTCGAGGTGGATTTCCAGCACCGACGCCGCGCCGCTGTAATCATTCTGTTTCTTCGACACGGTAGTTTTCAAGGTTGGAGAAGCGCGTGAATTCGCCGTCGAATTTCAGCTTCAGCGTGCCGATCGGGCCGTGACGCTGCTTGGCGATGATACATTCGGCGACGTTGTGGGCTTCCTCGAGGCGCGCCTGCCATGCGGCGTAATCCTCGCGGAATTTTTCTTCGGACTGGTTCGCGCCGCGCTTCGGTTCTTCGCGGGAAAGGTAATATTCGTCGCGGTAGACGAACATGACGACGTCGGCGTCCTGCTCGATCGAGCCGGATTCACGCAGATCCGACAGCTGCGGGCGTTTGTTTTCGCGGTTTTCAACGGCGCGGGAGAGCTGCGACAGCGCGAGAACCGGCACTTCCAGTTCTTTCGCCAGCGCCTTCAGCCCGCGCGTGATCTCGGAAATTTCAAGGACGCGGTTTTCCTGCCCGCCCTTGCCGGAGCCTGATACCAGCTGCAAGTAATCGATCACGATCATGCCGAGCTTATGCTGGCGTTGCAGGCGGCGGGAACGGGTGCGGATTGCGCCGATGGTAAGCGCGGGCGTGTCGTCGATGAACAGCGGCGATGCCGACAGTTCCTGGCTTGCGTTCACGAAGCTGTGGAAATCGGTGTCCTTCACTTCGCCGCGGCGGATCTTGTCGGAGGCGACGGAGGATATATCGGCAAGAATACGCGTTGCCAGCTGTTCTGCCGACATCTCGAGCGAGAAGAAGACGACGACAGCGCCTTCTTTCCCGCCGGTCTGCAGATGCGCGCGCGCGGCGTTAAAGGCAATGTTGGTCGCAAGCGCGGTTTTGCCCATCGAGGGACGGCCGGCGAGGATGATAAGGTCGGAGCGTTGCAGCCCGCCCATTTTTTTATCAATGTCGATCAGGCCGGTCGTGATGCCGGTGATGAGGCCTTCGCGCTGATAGGCCAGCTGCGCCTGCTGGATCGCCTTGGTCAGCGCGGACGAGAATGTGACGGCGCCGCCCTTGAAATCGCCGGCGGTCGCAAGTTCAAACAAACGCTTTTCCGTCTGCTCGATCTGCAGTGACGCGGTCTGTTCGACCGAATGTTCATACGCTTCGTTCACCACATCTTCGCCCAGCGTCACCAGCGCGCGGCGCAGGTGGAGTTCGTAAATGGTGCGCCCGTAATCCTCGACGTTGACGACCGAGATGATATGCGACGCGAGGTCGGCAAGGTATTGCCCGCCGCCGACCTGTGACAGGTCCTGGTCTTTTTCAAAATAGTTTTTCAGCGTGATCGGGCTGGCATCCTGCCCGCGTTCGATGAAGGTCGAGATCGCCTGAAAAATGCGCCCGTGGACGGAATTGTAAAAATGTTCGGCGCGCAGGAATTCGGATACTTTTTCCAGCGACTTGTTGTTGACCAGCAGCGCGCCCAGCAAGGCCTGCTCGACTTCCTCGTTATGCGGCATGACGCGGTATTCCGCGTCGGTGGCGCGGGATTTGGTGATGTCGGAGAGTTTTACGGCGTCGGCTGTCATGAGGTAAAAAATAGCAGAACCAAGCCAGCGGTAACATGATTCTCTGCCGCTTTTCGCTTAAAAAATTGTGTTAGAATTACTGAAATGAAATAAGGTTTCGAGGGATCAAAAATGACCGAAACACTCCACCTTCCCGAAGGCGCTGACAAGGCTGGCATTTACCGCGATATCCTGCCGCAGCTGGAGGCGGTGATGGGCGCGACGACTGATCCGGTCGCCAATATGGCGAATGTGGCGGCGGTATTAAAAACCGCGTTCGGTTTCCACTGGGTCGGTTTTTACCGCACGCTGAAACCCGAATTGTTAACGCTGGGGCCATTTCAGGGGCCGCTCGCCTGCGTCGATATCCCGTTTTCAAAAGGCGTCTGCGGCAAGGCCGCCCGCGACCGCGCCACGGTGATTGTGCCGGATGTGGGGGCGTTTCCCGGCCATATCGCCTGCAGCAGCCTGAGCAAATCCGAAATCGTCGTGCCGGGCGTGGTGAACGGCCAAACGCTGTTTGTGCTGGATGTGGACAGCGACACCCTGAATGACTTCGACGCCCGCGATCAGGACGGGTTGGAGGGGATTGTGGCGGCCCTCATAAGAGCCTCCGCTTTTTAATATGCCCGTCATCCCCGCCTTGTGCGGGGATGACGGGATGAGGAAAATTAAAAAACCCGCCGGTCTTGCGACGCGGCGGGTTTCTTTAAAGTTTTTCGCGAAATTAAGCGGCAGCTTCTTCTTGCTGTTCGCCAGCTTCGGCTTCGGCGGCTGCAGCTGCTGCTGTAGCGGCTTTTTCCTGGGCTTCGATCGCCTTGATCGCGCGGGCAGACAGGCTGTCTTCGCGGTCGTTGTCGGCTTTCTGGATGAGTGCTTCGCCGCGCTCTTCCTGAATTTTCGCTTCTTCTTTCGAACGGGCGATGTTGATGATCACTTCGACCGTCACTTCAGGGTGCAGCGTGACCTTCACCGGGTACAGGCCGAGCAGTTTATATGCGCGTTCCATACGGACCTGGTTGCGGTCGATCTTGAAGCCTTGTTCAACGACAGCTTCCGCGATGTCGCGGCCGCTGACCGAACCATAGAGCTGGCCGGCTTCGGAAGCCTGGCGGATGATCGCGGCGTGGATGCCGTTGACCTTCTTGCCCAGCTTTTCCGCTTCGTCGCGGCGTTTCAGGTTGTCGGCTTCCAGCACTTTCTTCTGGCCTTCGAACAGGGCGACGTTCGCCTTGGTCGCGCGGAGCGCTTTGCTCTGCGGCAGCAGGAAGTTGCGGGCATAACCGGGTTTTACGTTGACGACTTCGCCCATCTGGCCAAGGCTCTCGACGCGTTCCAACAGGATTACTTGCATGTTCAATTACTCCTTAGTTCGCGACGTAAGGCAGCAGAGCAAGGAAGCGGGCGCGCTTGATCTCGCGGGCCAGCTTGCGTTGCGCTTTCTGCGACACAGCGGTGATACGGGACGGGACGATCTTGCCGCGCTCGGAAATGTAACGGCCGAGCATCTTGGGATCTTTGTAGTCGATCGCGGGCGCGTTCTTGCCCGTGAAGGGGCAGGATTTGCGACGGCGGAAGAACGGACGGCGTGCGCCACCGGCGCCGCCTTTGCGGTCGCCTTCGGGTTTACGGTCGCCGAAAGTTTTCTTTTCGAAAGCCATTATTCTGCTCCTTCTTTGGAGGTTTCATTCGAAGCTGCGGGTGCGCCGTCGCGGTTGTCGCGACGATAGCCTTTGTCGCCGCCGAAGCCGCCGCGGGAACCGCGATCGCCGCCACGGAAGCCGCCGCCTTCGCGACCTTCACGGTCGCCGCCGCGGAAACCGCCTTCTTCGCTCTCATCCGAAGACTTCAGGACAGCCGAGGGGCCTTCCGGAAGTTTTTCGATCGAGACGGTCATATAGCGCAGGACATCTTCGTTGAGGCGCATGTTGCGTTCCATCTCGACCACGCAGGAAGAGGGGCCGTCGATGTGCAGCAGCGTGTAGTGGCCTTTGCGGTTTTTCTTGATTTTGTAAGCGAGGTTGCGGAGGCCCCAGCTTTCGGTTTTCTTGACGTCGCCGCCATTGTCGGTTGCGATCTTGCCGAAGTTTTTGGCGAGGTCTTCCGCAGCTTTTGCGGAAATGTCCTGCCGCGCGATAAACACGGTTTCGTATAAAGCCATTGATGTTTCCCTTGGGTTTAGCCGGCTTGCCGCTGTTTGCCTGAACCTTCAGGCACCAGCCGCGCAAACCATAGCTGCCAAGGATTATTCCCTGACAGCGGGTTTCGTACCGCGTGGTTATAGATGGATTCCCGTAAGAAACACAAGAAATATCCCGCAAATCCCCGAAAAACTTGGTTTTTCGACACGAAAGGCTTGTTTTGGTTGCCATAATATAATAATATTCCCCATCGCACCAAGGGAATAGGGGGATTCTGCATGATGAAAGACGATATGGATTTCCGCTTCCGTGGCGCTGGCAACTATGCCGATGTGTTCAACAACGCCTTCTGGCTGGACGAAAATCAGGAATACCACCGCGACGGGGCGCCCGCCATTAAATATGCCGACGGCGGCGAGATGTGGATGCAGCACGGCAAGCCCCACCGCGACGGGGACGAGCCCGCCATCACCGATTCACAAGGCAGCAAGGGCTGGTACAAGGACGGCCAGTTCCACCGCCTTGGCAAGCCCGCCGTCATGAATGCCGACGGATCGACCGAATACTGGATCGAAGGCAAGCAGCTGAACCCCCGCGAGATCGAAGACCACCTGCGCCGGTACAAAAGCGAGGAAGACGTCCAGCGCGGTTTCGAGGTCGCCGACGCCCTGCGCCATTCCGCGCATCCGAAGGTGACCGCACCCAAGACCGCCTCTTTTTCAAGATAATCAGGCCGTTATTCTTTTTCCCATATAAAAAATTGACATATTGCTGCCGCGTGCTAAGACTCGGCCCGCTGGCGCGAGCCGGCATTTTTAAAAACAACAATCATTTAAAACCCGAGGAATGTGCAACATGACGACCGAAACCACCCCCGCCGCCGCTGCGCCGGATGAAAGCAAGAAACCCGCGCTGTTCGAAATTTTCCGCGCCGCTGTCTGGGGCGAGCTGATCCCCGGCGGCCGTCAGGAAATCCAGGCCGCGATTGACGACGGCAAGAAACAGGGCGTGACCGATCAGGATCTGGAATGGCTGTCCGGCCTTGATGGCAAAAGCTTCCGCGCCTATTTCGGCGAAAAAGCGATCAACCGCGACCTCGAAAACGCGATGAAGGCGACGGATGCGATGACCGAAGCGTTCCATTACACGCCGATGTTCAAGGCACAGGGCTTCTACGGCCCGAAAGCCTGATAGATTTTCTATCGAATACAAAAAGCCCTCCGGCAACGGGGGGCTTTTTTGTTGGCCGGTGGTCATGCGTATTTATGATAAATTACGTTGCGTTTTTAGCAATTATGTGCTATATTGGGCTGGATAACGGTTATTGAACATTGTGAACAAAGGCACCAAAGACCCCGAGGGCTTGAACGCGCGGGGAAACCCGTCTATTGAGGGGGACAATCAAAATTCAGGAGCCAAAGCGCATGAAAGCATTCGTATTTCCGGGACAGGGCAGCCAGACGGTCGGCATGGGCAAGGATCTGGCCGATGCATTCGCCCCCGCCCGCGAAGTGTTTCAGGAAGTGGACGACGCGCTGGGCCAGAAACTGTCGAAGCTGATTTTCGAAGGCCCCGACACCGAATTGAACCTGACCGAAAACACGCAGCCCGCGCTGATGGCGGTTTCCATGGCGGTCGTGCGCGTGCTGGAACAGGCGAAGCCCGGGTTGATCACCCCTGCCCGCTGCAAATTTGTGGCGGGGCATTCACTGGGCGAATATTCCGCCCTCACCGCCGCCGGTACATTCTCTATTGCCGATACCGCGCGCCTGTTGAAAATCCGTGGGCAGGCAATGCAGAAGGCCGTTCCCGTCGGCGTCGGCGCGATGGCGGCGATCCTGGGCCTTGAACTGGCCGATGTGACCGCGATTGTGAAAGAGGCTTCCGGCACCGAAATCGTTTCCGCCGCGAATGACAATTCATTCGGCCAGGTTGTGGTGAGCGGCCACAAGGCTGCCGTGGAAAAGGCCGTTGCCCTCGCCACCGCCAAGGGCGCGAAGCGCGCGATCATCCTGCCCGTTTCCGCCCCGTTCCATTGCGCGCTGATGCAGCCCGCGGCCGACGCCATGAAATCGGCGCTGGCGGAAGTGCATATGAACGCGCCCGCCGTGCCGCTGGTCGCCAACGTGATTGCCGAACAAGTGACCGACCCCGCGCGCATCCGCCAGTTGCTGGTCGAGCAGGTGACCGGCATGGTGCGCTGGCGCGAGAGCGTGATGTATATGAAGGCGCAAGGCGTGACCGAGCTGATCGAGCTGGGCGCGGGCAAAGTTTTGAACGGGTTGACCAAGCGCATCGACGCCGACCTGACGGGGCGCGCCGTGAACGCGCCCAAGGATATCGAAGAATTCGCGGCAACCCTTTAAAATGTGGATCGCCTTCGCCGTTTCCGCATCGGTCCTGTGGGGATTGAGCTATACCATCACAGAACACCTGATGAAAAAGGTGTCGATCCCGGGCGTGATGCTGGCGGGCGCGATCGGCAGTTTGCTGATCGCATCGACGGCCGCATTTTTCGCGGGGACATTTCAAAAAGACGTCGCGACGCTGAAAAACGACGCGCCCACGTCATGGCTGCTGGCGGGCAATATCCTGATTTATGTGGCGGCGAACACGCTGATCCTGCTGGCGACGAAATCGAAAAACGCGACCATGGCGGCGATGATCGAGATCAGCTATCCGCTGTTCACCGCGCTGTTCGCCTATATGATCTTCAGGCAGACGCAGTTCAATGCGGGCACGATTGCGGGCGCGACATTGGTGCTGGCGGGCGTGTGCTGCATCTATTACTTTGGTAAAAACATCTAAACGTAAACGGGAGAAATCACATGTTCAGTCTTGCAGGCAAAAAAGCCCTCGTCACGGGCGCATCGGGCGGCATCGGCGGCGCGATTGCAAAAGCATTGCGCGCGCAAGGCGCGGAAGTGGGCCTGAGCGGTCGCAATGTGGAGGCGCTTAATAAACTCGCCGCCGAAATCGGCGCAGGCACGCATGTATTGCCGGGCGATTTAAATACTGCCGAGGCGGCAGATGCGCTGATTAAATCCGCCGAAGAAAAAATGGGACAGGTGGATATCCTTGTGAACAATGCGGGCCTGACCAAGGACGGCTTGTTCATGCGCATGAAGGACGAAGACTGGCAGGTGGTGCAGGATGTGAACCTGACCGCCCCGTTCCGCCTGATCCGCGCCGCGATCAAGGGCATGATGAAACGCCGCGCAGGCCGCATCATCAACATCACATCGGTCGTCGGCGTGACCGGCAACCCCGGACAGGCGAATTACTGCGCATCGAAAGCCGGCATGATCGGCATGAGCAAATCGATGGCGGCCGAAGTCGCCAGCCGCGGCATCACCGTCAACTGCATCGCCCCCGGTTTCATCGCAACAGCCATGACCGAAGCCTTGAACGAAGACCAGAAATCGAAAATCAACGCCACCATCCCCGCAGGCGCAATGGGCACATCCGAAGACATCGCCGCCTCCGTCGTCTACCTCGCCTCCGACGAAGCGAAATACGTGACGGGCCAGACGCTGCATGTGAATGGCGGGATGGCGATGATTTGATGGCGCAGGCGGCCCTTGCATTACATGGAGAAGTTTTTTAAATACAATTTACTTTTCGTACCCATTGCCTTGGGATTGCTTTACTTTGGCCTGTTTTTCTTTCCAGGCTTCTGGATGGCTTTGTCAAACGTACAGCAAAAGATCCCACCAACCGCTGTCTTTTTTGGCGTATTATTTAGTGCGATAGGTGATCACCCCGTAATTCACGTTTTAGGCTGCGTGATTTACTACCTAATCTCGATACGGTTTTTTAAAGCACTCGTGAACGACATAATAAACTGTACATTGTTGGTTATTTGGTTCATCGGGTTTGCTACTGTTTTTAGTGTAATTTATGAATGAACAAAAAAACATGACCCAAACCATCGTCCTGATCGACTACGAAAATGTTGGCGCGGCGGGATTGGATAATTTGCCCGCGCAATGCCGCGTGATGCTGTTTATCGGGCGCACGCAGGTGTTGCCGAAAAATGCGGATATCGAAAAACTGCTGAACGACGGCAAGCGGGTCGAGTTCATCAAGATGGCGGGGCTGGGCAAGGACAACCTCGACCATCACCTTGCCCTGTACCTTGGCAAGACGATCGCGCTGGAACCCCATGCCTATTACATCATCATCAGCAACGACAAATCCGGTTTCGACCCGCTGGCAAAACATGTGAACGATGTGCTGGGCATTTCCTGCAAGCGCATCACGCCCATCCGGAAACCCGCCGCAAAGCCTGTTCTTGCTGCGCCCGTAAAACCCGCTGCCCCGCCCGCGAAGCCTGCGATCAAGCCTGCCGCGAAACCCGCACCACCGAAACCCGCGGCGACAGAGAAAAAAGTGAAGCCCGCGGTGCTTGTCAAAGACGCGCTGAAAAAACTGAATGACGCCGCGACATTGCCTGATACCTGGAACAAGCTGCGCGGCTTTTTAGAAAAAGCGTTGAAGCTACAGCCCGATATGGCAGGTCAGGTGCTTCATCAAATGGAATTGAAAAAGATATTTGAAGTGAACGACAAAGGCCGCCTCGCCTATGGCAAGGATGTCGTCCGCGCTGTCGTCACGCCTTCGACCGCCATTTAGTCGCTAAATACCTGAATTTACCGATATTTTTAAACACCCGTTCTATAAATCATCCGCTCTGGCCTATTTTCGACCGCGCGCCATCTTATGATCCAGCGGCGCAGCCTTTAAAGTTATGGCAAATACTCTTTTGAATATTTGCAAAGCAGCATTTATGTGATATTCAGACCGTCACGCAAAAAGATTGCGGCAAGTTTTAACGTAACCAAACGAGGAAATGTAATGAGCAACATCGACGAACGCGTCAAGAAAATCGTGGTCGAGCATCTGGGCGTCGACGGCGCGAAAGTGACCGACAACGCGAGCTTCATCGACGACCTGGGCGCTGACAGCCTCGACACCGTCGAGCTGGTCATGGCTTTCGAAGAAGAATTCGGCATCGAGATTCCCGATGACGCGGCTGAAAAGATCCAGACCGTGAAAGACGCGATCTCGTTCATCGCCCAGAACGCCAAGGCCGCTTAACAGCGCCCGCGTGCTGACGTAAATCAAATGGCCCCGTTTCTGTTTTCGACAGGGCGGGGCCATTTCGTTATCAACTGTTCTTTTTTCTAAAAACGGCGGGTGTGTGCATGAGACGCGTTGTTGTGACCGGCATGGGAATCCTGAGCCCCTTGGGCAGCGGCCTCGACCATAACTGGGCGGCGATCACCGCCGGCAAATCGGGCCTGCGCAAGATCAAGGGATTTGACGCGTCGGACCTGCCGTCACAAGTGGCGGGCGAAGTGCCGCTGGCGGCGGAGGGCGATACATCCCCCGGCCTGTTCGATGTGAACAAATACATCGAGCATAAAGAACAGAAGAAAATGGATACCTTTATCCAGTACGGCTATGCCGCCGCGGTTGACGCGGTCGAGGATAGCGGCTGGAAACCGCAGGATGATGAATCGCGCTGCCGCACCGGCGTGCTGATCGGATCGGGCATCGGCGGCCTGACGAATATTCAGGACACGTCGATCATGATGGCGGAAAAAGGCCCGCGCCGCATCTCGCCGTTCTTTATCCCCTCCTCGCTGATCAACCTGACATCGGGGCAAGTCTCCATCCGTTACGGATTCAAGGGCCCGAACCATGCGGTCGTGACGGCCTGCGCGACCGGCAGCCATGCGATTGGCGATGCCGCGCGCCTGATTGCGTTCGACGATGCCGATGTGATGGTGGCGGGCGGGTCCGAAGCCGCGATCTGCCGCGTCGGCGTGGGGGGCTTTGCCGCCTGCCGCGCGCTATCGACCAGCTATAACGACACACCCGAAAAGGCATCGCGCCCGTTCGACAAAGGCCGCGATGGTTTCGTGATTGCCGAAGGCGCAGGCGTTGTGGTGCTGGAGGAATACGAACACGCGAAAAAACGCGGCGCGAAAATTTACGCCGAAGTGATCGGCTATGGCCTGTCCGGCGATGCGTACCACGTGACCTCCCCCGCCGAAGACGGCAATGGCGGTTTCCGCGCGATGCAGGCGGCGCTGAAGCGCGCGAATGTGAATCCCGAAGCGGTCAATTACATCAACGCGCATGGCACATCGACGCCGCTGGGCGATGATATCGAGTTGGGCGCGACAAAACGCCTGTTCGGCGACGCGCTCAAGGGCATCAGCATCTCATCGACCAAATCCGCAATCGGCCACCTGCTGGGGGCTGCGGGCGCGGTGGAGGCGATCTATAGCATCATGGCAATCAACACCGGCATCATTCCGCCGACGCTGAACCTCGATGATCCGTCCGATGTTGCCGCAGGGCTCGATTTGACCCCGCACAAGGCGAAGGAACGCGAAGTGAATATCGCGCTGTCGAATTCCTTCGGTTTCGGCGGCACGAATGCCAGCCTCGTCTTCCGCAAGGTATAATTCCGCATGGGCAGCTTCCTGAAGTTCCTGTTCACCTTTGTGATTATCGCAGGGCTGGGCATGGCTGTGCTGGGCTGGTTTTATGTCGGCCGCGCATTGCCCCAGGAAGGGCCGCTGGAAACGGAAAAAATCGTCTATATCCCGTCCGGCAGCGGCGTACGCGCGATTGGCGCAACGCTGCAGGAAAACGGCGTGATTGCGGATGCAGGGATGTTCCGTCTGGGCAGCTGGGTGATGAAGGTGGGCGGCAGCCTGAAGGCCGGCGAGTACAAATTCGCGCCGCATAT
Source organism: Bdellovibrionales bacterium (assembly GCA_038247245.1). Taxonomy (GTDB): domain Bacteria; phylum Pseudomonadota; class Alphaproteobacteria; order Micavibrionales; family UBA2020; genus JAPWJZ01. Next base: position 10,955 of record JBBRVE010000001.1, read on the forward strand.
TTCCATTGCCGACACGATCAAGCTGCTGCAATCGGGCAAGAACTACCAGCGCAAGCTGACCATCCCCGAAGGCCTGACATCGTATGAAATCGTGGAGCTGGTCAACAAGGCCGAGGCGATGGACGGCACGCTGGATATCTCGCGCCTGCCCGCCGAAGGCACGCTGCTGCCCGAAACCTATAATTACACCTATGGCAACAAGCGCACCGACATCATCGACCGCATGGCGGAGGCGATGAAAAAGACGCTCGCCGAATACTGGTCGAAGCGCGATGCAAACAGCCCGATCAAGACGGAAACCGAACTGGTCACGCTGGCATCGATTGTCGAGCGTGAAACGGCTGTCACCTCGGAGCGTCCGCGCGTGGCGGGCGTGTTCCTGAACCGTCTGAAAATCGGCATGCCGCTGCAATCCGACCCCACGACGATTTATGTGGTGTCGGAAGGCAAGGGCAAGCTGGGCCGTTCGCTGACCAGCGCCGACCTGCGTGTTGATTCACCCTATAACACCTATGTTGCCGCCGGCCTGCCGCCGGGGCCGATTGCGAATCCGGGACGGCAATCGCTGATCGCGGTGCTGCAACCGGAGGCGCATGAGTATTTATACTTCGTGGCCGACGGCACGGGCGGCCATGCGTTTGGCCGCAACCTCGACGAACACAACGCCAATGTCGCCAAATGGCGCGCGCTGCAACGCCAGAAATAACCATTTAATCGTGGCGATTCATGCGCTTGGCCTTTTACGAAAGCTTCAGGCTTTTCTGCTAGGATAAAATGATGGCTGGCAAAAAAACATCCGATATCACGCATCCCGACCCGAACCTGATGAACGGCGACAGCCCGTTCCGCAACCATTTGCTGATTGCGATGCCGGGATTGGGCGACAGTTTTTTCCACCGCAGCGTCGTTTATGTCTGCGCCAATAGCGCGGCGGGCGCGATGGGGATTGTCATCAATCAAAAGTTACAGGATGTGCAGTTCCGCGAATTGCTGGAACAATTGAAACTGCCGCAGCCGCAAACCGTCACGCAGCAGCCCATCGTGCATTTCGGCGGGCCCGTCGAAACGGGGCGCGGGTTTGTGCTGCACTCCACCGATTTCATGCGCGAAGATACCGTGCGCATCAACGACCATATCTGTATCACCGGCACGATTGATATTTTGTCGTCGATTGCCGAAGGCCGCGGCCCTGCGCGCAGCATCTTCGCGCTCGGTTATTCTGGCTGGGGCCCCGGGCAGCTGGAGCAGGAGATGCAATCCAATTCATGGCTGACCGTGCCGGCGGATGACGAACTGATCTTCTCGACCGACATCGCGCATAAATGGGAAAAATCGCTCAAGCGGCTGGGCATTGATCCGGCGATGCTGTCGATGGATGCAGGCAGAGCCTGACATGGATGCAGGCCGCGCTTAAAAACTGCTGCCGCCCAGATTGATGAATTCTTCCGACAATAACGAAAACATCTGGTGGTCGCGCCATTCCTTGTTGATCTGGATGTATTTGCGCGCGATGCCTTCTTGCGTGAAGCCGCAATTGCGCAAGACCTTCTGGCTGGCCACATTCTCCGGCAAAGTTCCCGCCTGAATGCGGTGCAATTTGAGTGCAGAGAAACCGAACTGGCAGGCGAGCAATGCGGCTTCGGTCATGAAACCCTGCCGCGTTTCGCCTTCGTCGAGCCAATAACCCATGGTCGCCATCTGGCCTGCGCCGCGCACGATGTTGTTGAGCGTCACGCCGCCCACCAGCGCATTGGTGTCGTTGCGGAAGATGAAGAAGGCATAGCCGCGGTCGGTGTCCCATTCTTCGTGGTAATTGGCAAGGCGGCGGTTGAAACCTTCGCGCGTCGTGTTGCTGAAGGCGGCGGCGGGGCTCCAGGGTTTCAGGAAGCGTTCGTTGCGGTTGCGCACCTCCACCCAGTCTTCCCAATCGGTGCGTTCGGGCGCGCGGATATGGATGCGCTCCCCCATCAGCTTGAGCGGGAGGCGGGTGTTGCGCGGGGCGCGGTCGCTTTTGAAAAAATTGAGCAGCATTTGACGCCCAGAATTGCCTAAAAAACACTGTTTTTGAAGCGCAAATATTCTATATTGGAGCGGAAAAGAGGATTTATGACCGTCTTGCGCAATAAAACATCACTGTTTGTCACCGTCTGTGCCGCCGCCGCCCTGTTGTGCGCCGCCGCAACCACCGACGCCGCCCAGCCCGTGCCGCAGCGCAAGCCGGAAAAAGCGGTGGCCGCAAAACCTGCAAAACCGAAAACGGCAAAACCCGCCGCTGTGAAACAGGTTGCACCCGCGAAAACGAAAAAGCCCGAAGCCGACCCGAAAATGGACACCGGCGAAAAGGCATTGCCCGCGCAGGATGTGGACGAAAGTTTGCCGCTGCCGAATTACCCCCGTGGCGCACGCACCGCAACCGGCGAAATGAAGACCTATACGCTGAACGAAGAAGACACCTTCGTGGACGTCGCCCGCGCCTATCGTTTGGGATATGTGGAGCTGCGCGCTGCCAACCCCGAGCTGGACCCCTGGTCGCCCGATCCCGGCGCGGTCATGGTCATCCCGACCTTCAAGCTGCTGCCCCGCGCGCGGCAGGAAGGCATCGTCGTGAATTTGGGCGAGATGCGCCTGTATTATTTCCGTGGCGCAGGTTTGCCGCCGCTCAGCTTTCCGCTGGGCATCGGGCGCGAAGGGCTGGAGACGCCGCTGGGTGACACCAGCATCGTGCGCAAGGCCGCTGGCCCCTCATGGCATCCGACCGACCGCATGAAGAAAGAAAAGGCCTGGCTGCCGGCAACCGTCGCCCCCGGCGCGTCGAACCCGCTTGGCACCCATGCCATGTATCTGGGCTGGCCGACCTTTCTGATCCATGGGTCGAACAAGCCGTGGGGTATTGGCCGCCGCGTCAGTTCGGGCTGCATGCGCATGTATCCCGAAGACATCATCAACATGTTCAACATGACACCCGTCGGCACGCGCGTGACGGTCGTCAACCAGCCCATCAAGACCGCTTGGGTCGGCGACAGCCTGTACCTTGAAGCCAATCCGTCGATGACGCAAAGCGGCGAGATTGAAATCGACGGCACGCATACCATCAAGCCGATGGGCGACGGGTTGCGCGAAACGATCGTGCAGACGGCGGGCGAATTCGCAGGCCGCGTGGACTGGTCAACCGTGAACCGCGTGATCCGCGAACGCCGCGGGTATCCGGTATTGATCGCAACCACGGGCCGCGAAGTGCCCGACGCGTCAAACACACGCGACGACAACCGCGACGACAACGCCCAGATGCGCGACCGCCCGAAGCAGCGGTATAACTAAAAACTTTCCAGCGCGATTTCAGGCAACAAAAAAACCGCGCCGGAGAAACTCCTGGCGCGGTTTTTGTTTGTCCCCTTTTGCAAGGGGAGCAGAATTACTTCTGCAGGCCTTTGCTGACAGCGGTGTCAGCTTTGGTCACTTCGACTTGGCCAGCGCCAGCCGTACGACCGCCCGATTGGGGGGTCCAGGTGCCGGTGTTTTGGCAAGCGGAGACGCCCAGAACTGCGAGCAGGGACAGAGCGATGATAGAACGTTTCATTTTCATTTTCCTCTTTGGATAGTTGCCCTCTGTTGATGGGAGGGCTTGTTGTACAACATACCCTTGGTACTACAGTTTACCTTGCGAGTCTATCAAGTTAGCCGCGTAAGGGCATGGCATGACTCACGCTTTTTGAGCATAAATGCGGTGGGATCAGAACTTCTGCAGCGCCTGTATTTTCCGGAAATATCCGTCGATGCCATCGACCATCGCAGAGGCAATTCGACGCTGAAATGCCGATGTACTCAGCAGTTTTGCTTCTTCCGGGTTGGACAGGAAGCCCGTTTCAATCAGCACCGCAGGCACGTCCGGCGCCTTCAAAACCGCGAAGCCTGCAGCCCTGTGGGAATTTGGCAACAGCCTTATACTTTTATCGCGGAACGCCTGATCGAGGTAGCGTGCCAGCAGTTTCGACTCGTTCATCTTTTCGCGCATGGCAAGATCCAGCAGGATACCGGCCACGTCCTGGCTTTCATTGGCAAGGTCGACGCCGGCCACCACACCCGAATTGTTTTCCTGCTCGGCCAGCCGCGCGGTTTCATTATCCGATGCGTTTTGCGACAGCGTGTAAATGGATGCGCCGCGCACGCCGGTGCGGTCGATCTTGTCGGCGTGGATGGAAATAAACAGGTCGGCCTTCGCGCGTTTTGCAATCGCCACGCGTTCGCGCAGCTTGATGTATTTGTCGGTCGAGCGCGTCAGGATTGCGCGATACCGCCCGCTTTCCGACAGCTGGCGTTCCAGTTCCTTGGCCACCGCCAGCGTGATGCGTTTTTCGATGATGCCGCCGCGCCCAGCCGCGCCGGGGTCTTCGCCGCCATGGCCCGCATCGATTACGACTGTGTATTTGTGCGTGTTTTTGCGCGACTGCGGCGGCGCGGTGCGGTTTTCCGGGGCTTTTGCGGCGGAAAGGTCGGGCTGTTTCTGGCGCACGATATCGGTGACATCGGCATCTTCAGCGGGCACTTCGGCGCTGCGCACAATGCGGTCTTGTTCGCGGGCAAAGGATGTGGCGGCGGCAGGCGGCGGCGCAATCGTGCCCTTCAGGTCGCGGTTGCCATGCACCTGCGGCAGGCGCGCATTAAATAGGTTCGATGATGACGGGGCGAGGTCGATCACGATACGGTTTTTATCAAAGCTGTTTTTGGGCAGGAACGCCGCGCTGGAAATCACCGCCGCGCGGCCAAGATCGAAAATCACGCGGGTCTGCCCGCCTTCCAGTGTGCCGGAGCGATAGCCGCGCACAAGCCCGCCCGACATCAGCCCCGATTTGGGCGACAGCCATTTCGACGATGGCAGGTCGAGCACCACGCGGTACGGGTTGGCCAGATGAAAGGCGCGGAAATCGGATTTGATGCCAAGGTCGATGGTCAGGCGCGTGCCCCCCGCCCCAAGCCCGGTGCGGATGCCTTCGATACTCTGCCCCTGCACCGTTGCCTTGTTCTGGGCAGCGGGCGACAGGCCGGGCACGGCCAGCATCAGCATAACAAAAAATATGGTAAAACAACGACTCAGGCGCACCGCTTAATCCCCGATCACGGCAAACTCATTTAAACACTATAACGCAAACATGACAGTTGTTCACAATAAATAAGGCGATTCCAAACGCTTACCCATGATCTAAATAAAACATTGAGGTACATAGTGAATTCGGCTTAATATGAAGCCGCGACAGAGATTTTCTTTTCCATAGTTTACGCAATGTTGAAAAGAATAATCCGGGTCAACGAGTTTTGAGGTTCGGCTCATTCAAACCTCCTCCGCATATGCGGAGTGACGGATGGGCCAGGTGATACGCAGGCACTTAAATACGAAGCAGCGCCCCCCTATGTGGTCGCTCTCTACTAAAGACTAAGTAGATGGGATGCCTGAACGATACGGTCACTGATAAACCTTAATCAAAACATCGGCGCGCCGGTTTTCCCTTTTTGTCGCAAAGGGAAGACAAAGGCATGCGCCTGATAAAGGACACTAAAATGACAAAGCGCATGCTGATTGATGCAACCCACCCCGAAGAAACGAGGGTCGCGGTCATCTCCGGCAACCGCCTCGACGAATACGATTACGAAACGACCGTACGCAAACAGCTGAAGGGCAACATCTATCTTGTGAAGGTCACACGCGTTGAACCTTCGCTGCAGGCCGCCTTCATCGACTTCGGCGGCAACCGCCACGGATTTCTGCCCTTCCCCGAAATTCATCCCGATTATTACCGCATTCCGATTCAGGACCGCGACGCCCTGATCGCCGAGGAGCGCGCGCTCGCAGCCGAGCAGGCCGCACGCGAAGATGAAGAAGACGCAGCAGAGCTTGCCGCGCAAGGCCACAGCCTTGAAGATTTAGGCGATGACGATGAAGACGAAGAAGAAGAAGGCGACAGCGAACCCGCCGCCGCAGACGCCGAAGATTACGTACCGCGCCATACCGGTTCGATCGCACAAGACATCGCACAAGAATCCGTAACGGATGACGAGGACGACGCGGAAGAAGAACAACCGCTGGCGACCGATTCCGAACAGCCGCATGCAGAACATGCCGCCGAAGAAGCTGCCCCCGCTGCCGAAGGCCAGCCTGAAGAAGAAAAAGAGCCCCTTGAAACCGTCGGCGGCGACGCTGTCGAACAGCCCCTCTACCGCTCGGCCCTCAAGCGCCGCTACAAGATCCAGGAAGTGATCAAGCGCAACCAGATCATGCTGATCCAGATCAGCAAGGAAGAACGCGGCAACAAGGGCGCGGCTGTCACCAGCTACATCTCCCTGCCCGGCCGCTATTGCGTGCTGATGCCGAACAGCCCCCGTGGCGGCGGCGTGTCGCGTAAAGTTTCCAATGCGAAAGACCGCCAGCGCCTGAAGAAAATCCTGCATGAGCTGAACGTGCCCGAAGGCATGTCGGTCATCCTGCGCACCGCGGGCGTCGCCCGCACGACCGCGGAAATCAAGCGCGACCTCGATTACCTGCTGCGCCTGTGGGACCAGATCCGCGAACTGACGCTGAAATCGACCGCGCCCGCGCTGATCTATGAAGAAGGCAACCTGATCAAGCGCGCGATCCGCGACCTGTATCGCCGCGACATCGACGAAGTGCATGTGGCAGGCCAGACCGGCTTTGAAACCGCGCGCGATTTCATGAAGACGCTGATGCCCAGCCATTCGAACCGCATCCAGCCCTATAACGACCCTGTCGTGCCGCTGTTCTTCCGCTATCAGGTTGAATCGCAGCTGGCTGAAATCCATTCCCCCACCGTCCACCTGAAATCGGGCGGTTACATCGTCATCAACCCGACCGAGGCGATGGTGTCGATCGACGTGAACTCAGGGAAAGCGACCAAGGGCCGCCATATCGAGGAAACGGCGCTGAAGACGAACATCGAGGCGGCGGACGAGATCGCCCGCCAGCTGCGCCTGCGCGACCAGGGCGGATTGATCGTCATCGACTTCATCGACATGGAAGACAAGCGCAACAACCGCATCGTGGAGCGCCGCGTGCGCGACGCCATGCAGCATGACCGCGCGCGCATCCAGCTGGGCCGCATCTCGGCCTTTGGCTTGCTCGAACTGTCACGCCAGCGCCTGCACCCGTCGCTGGTGGAAACCAACTTCGAGGTTTGCAAGCATTGCACCGGCTCCGGCCTTGTGCGTACCGTTGAAACGACCGCCGTGCTGATCCTGCGCGCGCTGGAAGAAGAAGGCCTGAAGGGCCGCGCGGCGGAAGTGAAAGTGTCACTGCCGACCGAAATCGCCCTTTATATCTTCAACAGCAAGCGCGAGATGCTGGCAGCGATCGAGAAGCGTTACAACATCAAGGTGTTCCTGAACGCCGACGACACGCTGCTGAAACCCGCCTACACCATCGAAGTCATGAAAACATCCGGCGTGCAGCGCGACCTGCGCCCGCAACGCCCCGCCCCCGTGCAGACCGTCGATATGTCGGACCTGCCGGAACTGACAGGCGATGATATTTCCGATGACCGCACGGTGTCGGAAGATGATAACGAAGACGACAGCCGCGGCGTGCGCCAGCATGGCGACGACGAAGGCGACGTGCGCGAAAGCCGCGGCGACCGTGGTGGACGCCATAACGGCGGTGGACGTGACCGCAACCGTGGCCGTGGCGGACGTGACCGCAACGACCGCCCGGATCGCAATGACCGCGGTGGCAACCGTAACCACAACCAGCCGCGCGGCGACCGCCCGGATCGCAATCAGGAACGTATCGACCGTCCCGCGCGCGTGGAAGGCGATGAAGCAGCCGTGATCGCAGCAGGCGACAAGCCCGCAGCAGCACCCGGCGTTGCCGGTGCCGAGGATGACGACAACCGTGGTGGCCGCCGTCGCGGCCGTCGTGGTGGCCGCCGTCGCGGCCGCAACCGTGGCGACCGTCCTGCAGGCGACCATCCGCAGGGTGAACAGGGTGATGCCGGCGAATTCGTCGACCTCGCCGGTGCGCCGCAGCCTGATTTGGCCGAAGCGCATATCAATGACGCAGCCTCTGCCGAAGGTGGCGGCCAGCCCCGCCAGCAACAGCAGGGCGGCAACCGCGACAGCCGTGGTGGCCGTGACCGCAACCGTGGTGGACGCCATCGCGGCGGCCGCGACCGTAACGACCGCCACCAGCGCCAGCAGGGCGACAACGCCCCCGCAGGCGAAGGCCAGCAATCGTCCAATGCCGACCAGCCGGTGCGCAACGAAGCGCCCCGTCACGATCATAACCACGACCATGCAGGCCACGATCACAGCCATTCCCACGACAACCAGCCGCAAAACGATGCCGCCACCGGCACCGATGACGGCAAGTCGCGCAAGGGCTGGTGGAAACGCCTGACCGAGTAAGATCAACACAAGACAAAGAAAAACCCCGCCCTTGAACAGGCGGGGTTTTTTGTATCTGCTGTCATATTATATTTGGCTTGGGGGCTACGCCCATCCGTACGCGCGTAGTCGGTTCCGGTAGTCATCGCCATTATCCGGGAATCCCGGCTTTAGCACCGGCGGGGGTTGCGAACGGAAATTAAATCCCGCACCTCAAGACTAGGATTGTGAAATATTTTCCGCCGGCACCTGCAATTGCAGCGGCAGCTTGCACAGAACGGACGTCCCCTGCCCCTCCACGCTGTCGATGGTGACCGTGCCGCCATGCAGCTGGACGATAGATTTCACCAGCGCCAAGCCAAGGCCGGCACCGGAGCGCCTGCCCGCTTTCTTGCTCTGGATTTTTTCAAAGGGCGTGAAGACGCGGGCAAGGTCATCGGCGGGAATACCCATGCCTGTATCGCGCACGCCAAGGTGCAGGAAAGTCCCGTGCTTTTCCGCCGACAGCGTAACGCGGCCGCCATTCGGGCTGTAATTGATCGCGTTGCTGATAAGGTTCAGCAGCACCTGTTTCACGCGGCGTTCATCCGCCGTGAAGACAAGGTTGGGTTCGTCGCAGCTGACGGAGATTTCAAGGCTCTGTTTGCGCGCCCAGTCTTCGGTCAGCGCGGCCACTTGCGTAATCAAATCCTTCGCCTTGATATCGGACGGATACAGTTTCATGTAACCCGCATCGATGGTCGACAGGTCGAGGATATCGTTGACGAGCGACACCAGCCGCTGCCCCGCCTCGATCATGTTGGATGTATATTCCAGCTGGCGTTCATTCAGCTTGCCGAAATATTGCTGGTTGAGCATTTCCGCGAAACCCATGATCGCGTTCAGCGGCGTGCGCAGCTGGTACGACACGTTGGCGAGGAAGTCGGTCTTTAACCGCTCCGCCTCCTCCAGCGCCGCGTTTTTTTCCAGCAGCGCCTGTTCGACCTTGACCGTGTCGGTGATATCCGACCACGCATTCAGGATGTTGCCATCCGGCAGCGGCACCACCGAATATTCCAGCACCGTGCCGTTGTTGCGCTGCAAACGCCCCTTGCGCTGCTCGCGTTCCAGCGAATTGGACAAAATGACCTGTTTCATCTGCGGCCAGTCGGAGTCGCCAAAAAATGCCTTGGCGCGGTCGATCAGCTGAGCGATATGCGGCGTGCCGGAAAGCTCCGACGCCGGAATGTTCCAGATGCGCGCGAAGGACTGGTTGGACAGGCGCAGGCGGCCATCTTCGCCGAAAACCGCGATGCCTTCCGCCAGGTTATCCATCGTTTCTTCCTGCACCGCGATCAAGGTATTGTAGCTGGTTTCCAGCTGCAGGCGCGATGTGACGTCTTCGACAGTGACCAGCAAGCCGCCCATCGGACGTGGCACGATCACCATGCGCTGCACGGTGCCGTCGGGCAGGTACTGCATTTCCTCGAACGGTTCCAGCAGCGACGTGAACTTATTGACCCATGCCTGCTTGAACTGTTTGTAATCCGCCTGTTCGGGCAGGCGGCGCAGTTCGCGCATTTTTTCGATGATGTCGATCATCTTGGGCTTGGAATCGAGCCATGTGCCCGACATGCCGGTCAGTTGTTCATAGGACGAGTTATAGAATTCAAGCCGCGTTTCCGCGTCGAAAATGGCAATCGCCGTGCGCAGCTGTTCCAGCGCCTCGCGGTGCGACTGCGCCAAACGCTCATACGATGCCGACCATTCTTCTTCCTTGGTCACGTCGATGGCAACGCCCACCACGCGCTTTTCGGCGGGCAGCGGAATTTCGGTGACTTCGATCAGGCGGCGCTGGCCTTCCACGATCATATGCGCGCGCATGCTTTGCGGGCCGAGCTTCGCCAGCGCCTTTTGCGCCAGTTCGCGCTGCGTCATGTCACCCTTGCCGGTCAGCGGCAATTCTTTCTGGTCGGCGACGACGGATGCGGCCGTATCGTCAAGGATGCGGGCATAGGCCTTGTTGCACCAGGTGATATCCAGCTTGTTGTTCCGCACCCAGACGGCAAAGGGCAGCGCGTTCGCATTGGTGCGAATTTCGTTTTCGCGTTTTTCGACATTACCGATGGCTTCCACGCTGCGGAGCGCGGCATTGGCGAATTCGGTGATGTCCATCGCCCAGATGACGGAAAATATCTGCGTGCCGGAATTGGTGACGCCGCGCTTGCCAAAAATCTTCAGCGCTTTTTTGCCGCTGGCGGTATAGACGCCGATATCGAAATATTCGCCGTATTGGCGCAACCGTTCAAACAAACCCTCGATGGCGGCGGCGTCGCCGGGGGCAAGCCCGTCCTGCAAATCCTGCACGCTGTCGATTTTCTCGACGCCGATCAGCGCCGCGAAGCCGGGCGAAATCGCCTGCACGCCCGCCTGGTCCCAGCCGCAATATTCGATGGGGATGGCGCGCAAAAACGCCTCCAGCCGGTCGTTCTGGTGCAGGGCGCGTTTTTTGTCGGCGCGGTGCGGCAGCACGCTATCAAGAACGCTGTCAAAGAAGGACGGGGGTGGTCCGTCGTTGGCGGGTTTTTGTCCGGAGGCTGTCATGCCCCATGTTAAAACGCTTCCCTTGTCTGAAACAAGGGAAGCGTTTGAAAACGCCGATAAATCGGCAGGTTAATTAGTAACGGTAATGAACGGGCTTGAACGGGCCGGCAGCATCGATATCAAGATACTCCGCCTGCTTTTCCGTAAGCTTCGTCAGTTTCACGCCGAGCTTCTCGAGGTGCAGGCGCGCCACTTTTTCGTCGAGGTGTTTGGGCAGGACGTACACTTTGTTCTCGTAGTTTTTGTGGTTATGCCACAGCTCCAGCTGCGCCAGCACCTGGTTGGTGAACGACGCGCTCATGACGAAGCTGGGGTGGCCGGTCGCGCAGCCGAGGTTCACAAGACGGCCTTGTGCCAGCACGATCAGGCGCTTGCCGTCGGGGAACACGACTTCATCAACCTGCGGCTTCACTTCTTCCCATTTGTAGTTGCGCAAGGCTTCGATCTGGATTTCAGAGTCAAAGTGACCGATGTTGCAGACGATCGCGCGGTCTTTCATCTGGCGCATATGGTCAAGCGTGATGACATCGACGTTGCCGGTCGCAGTGCAGAAGATATCGCCGATCGAGGCGGCTTCGTCCATCGTGACGACCTGATAGCCTTCCATCGCCGCCTGAAGCGCGCAGATGGGGTCGATTTCGGTGATCAGGACGCGGGCACCCTGCGAGCGCATGGACGCCGCCGAGCCCTTGCCCACATCGCCGTAACCGCAGACGACGCCGATTTTGCCGGCCATCATCACGTCGGTTGCGCGCTTGATGCCGTCGACGAGGCTTTCGCGGCAGCCATACAGGTTGTCGAATTTCGATTTGGTGACGCTGTCGTTCACGTTGATCGCGGGAACCTTCAGCAGGCCTTTTTTCTCCATGTCGTACAGGCGATGCACGCCTGTGGTGGTTTCTTCGGACAGGCCCTTCACGTCTTTCAGCATCTCGGGGTATTTGTTGTGCATCAGCAGCGTCACGTCGCCGCCGTCATCGAGGATCATGTTGGGCGTCCAGACTTTACCGTCTTTTTGGGCGGGACCACGCAGCGTTTGCTCGATGCACCACCAGAATTCTTCCTCGTTCATGCCTTTCCACGCAAAGACGGGAACGCCGACCGCGGCAATCGCGGCAGCGGCCTGATCCTGCGTCGAGAAAATGTTGCAGGACGACCAGCGCACTTCCGCGCCGAGATCGACCAGCGTTTCGATCAGCACGGCGGTCTGGATCGTCATGTGCAGGCAGCCGACGATGCGGGCGCCCTTCAGCGGGGATTTGCCTTTGTGTTCCGCGCGGAGCGCCATCAGGCCGGGCATTTCGGTTTCGGCGATGGCGATTTCCTTGCGGCCCCAGTCGGCGAGCGACATGTCCTTGACCTTGAAATCTCCGGTAACTGCTTTTGCTTGGGCCACGGCCATGATCTATCTCCTTGTTCAAAAAATTGCGTCCTTAAAATAGGGCAATTTCGCCAAGTGTCACGCATAAAATAAGTCGTTGAATTTATGGGCGAAAACGGTTCACAAGGTCGGTGATGCGGGCGGGTTCGTACTGATTCATCACCTGCCGCGCATGTTCTTCGCATTGTTCCAGCGAAAGGGCGCGGATACGCTGCTTCACGCGCGGCACGCTGGAGAAACCGACCGAAAACTCGCGGACGCCCAACCCCACCAGCAAAGCGGTGTATTTCGGGTCTGCCCCCATCTCGCCGCAGATGCTGACCGGGATGCCCATGCGTTTCGCCGCCTCGACCGTAAATTCGATCAGGCGCAACACGGCGGGGTTGAGAGGGTTATAGAGCGCCGCCACCTGGTCATTGCCGCGGTCGATGGCGACCGTGTACTGCACAAGGTCGTTGGTACCAAGCGCAAAGAAATCGGATACCGCCGCCAGCCCGTCAGCAGAAAGGGCAGCCGCCGGAATTTCGATCATGGTGCCAAGCGGCGGCATTTTATCGGGGATCGCCGCTTTTTCGTTTTTGAGGTCTTTGTAACAGTCGCGCAAGATCGCGCGCGCCCGTTCCACTTCATCCGCCGTCGTCACCATCGGCAGCAGGATTTTGACCGGGCCGAGCGCGCCCGCGCGCAGGATGGCGCGGTACTGCGTTTTCAGCAAATGCGGCTCTTTCAGCGACAGGCGGATGGCGCGCAGGCCCAGCGCGGGGTTCGCGGCCTCCGCCAGATACTCGCCCATCGATTTCGCCAGCTTGTCGCCGCCGATATCGAGCGTGCGGAAGGTGACGCTGTCACCCTGCATTTCGCGCACGACGCCCGCCATGGCTTCGAACTGCTCGTCCTCGCTTGGCAATGTCGCGCGGTTCATGAAGAGGAATTCGGTGCGGAACAGCCCGATGCCGCGCGCGCCCGAGGCGCGGATGGCTTCGGTTTCACGCGGAATTTCGAGGTTGGAGCGCAGGGTGATGTCCGTGCCGTCTTTGGTGACGGCAGGCTGCGTTGCGATTTCGTGCAGCGCCTCGCCGTCGCGTTGCAGCTGCGCGCGTTTTTGTTCGTATGATTTAACCGTATCGGCGGTGGGGTTGAGGATCAGCTTGCCTTCGATCCCATCCACAATCACCGTGCTGCCATGCGCGCTGCGCTCCAGAATGACAGGGTCAAGCCCCAGCACCGCCGGCAGGCCAAGGCTCCGCGCCATCACCGCCGTATGACCCGCCGCACCGCCATGCACCGTCGCCAGGCCGGCGATACGGCGGGGGTCGAGCAATGCGGCATCGGCAGGAGAAATTTCCTTGGCCAGCACAATGCCGCCGACCGGCACGGAATCAAGCGACAGGTAAGGGATGTTCAATAATGTGCGCAAGATGCGGTTGCCCACCGCCTCCACATCGTCAATCCGTGCGGCGATGTAATTGTCACGCACAGCACGGAACTGCGCGGCAAGGTCGCGCATGACCTTGTCGAGCGCCCATTCGGCGTTGATTTTATCATCGGCGATTTTTTTCAGCGCGCCACGCACAAGGCGCGAGCCGGTGATCATGGCAAGGTGGGCGTCCAGCAGCAAATCGAGTTCCTCCGCCGCTTCTTCGGGCAGGTTTTTCGATTGTCCCTTCAGCGCGGTCAGGTCGCCGCGCACGGTTTCGACGGCGGCTTCAAAACGTTTCTGTTCGGGCGCGGTGTCTTCGACCGTCAGTTGTGGGACCTTGGGGCGGTCGAGCTGCACGATATAGGCAGGGCCCGTCGCGATGCCGTGGGAAACGCCGATACCGTTCAAGACGATTTCGGCGGCCATCCTATTCGTCCTCGTCGAATTTGCGTTCGACCAGCGCGGCCAGTTCGCTGACCGCCGTTTCGGCCTGCGCGCCGGCGGCGGAGATTTTGATCGCCGTGCCCTTGCTGGCCGACAGCATCAGGAGCCCCATGATCGACGATCCGCCGACCTCCATGTCATCCTTGGCGACCTTCACATCGGCATTGAACTGTTCGACCATCTTGACGAATTTCGCCGCCGCGCGCGCATGGAGCCCGCGTTTATTGCCGATCTGCACTGTTTTTTCGGGCGCAGACATTGCGGGGTTAGCCCGTCTGCAGCAGCGCGGAGGCCGCGTTGATATATTTGCGGCCCGCTTCCTGACCCGACAATGCCGCCTGCGACAGCGTTTCGGTCTGGCGCACGGATGCCAGCTTGATCAGCATCGGCAGGTTGATGCCCGCCAGCGCCTCGATCTTTTTATCCTGCGTGATGGAAATGGCAAGGTTCGACGGTGTGCCACCGAACATGTCGGTCAAAATCAGCACGCCCTTGCCCGCATCGACGGCGGCGACCTTGGTGATGATTTCCTGGCGCTTTTTTTCCATGTCGTCTTCAGGGCCCATGCAGACGGCTTCGATCTGCGTTTGCGGGCCGACGATATGTTCCATCACCGAAATGAATTCTTCGGCAAGACGGCCATGGGTGACGATAACGATACCGATCATGGTAAACCTTCCTTTATTAAAACGCGCGGCTACTTCACCACGATATTGGGGCGGTGCGCGATTTCCATCGCCTTGAACACCTTCAGCACCGATGACGTATCGAATGCGTGCAATTTGAATTTCGGCAGCTGCACGCCCAGAATCTCGTGCGTTTCGGGGTCGGGCAGGCGCGGCACTTCGTCGCGCTTCACAAGGTCGATCACAAGGCGCAACCGCGCGGCGTTCGTGAAGGGAAAGCGCAGCAGGCCGACGCCGCGCACCTCCATCAGCCCGCGGATGGCTTCCACGCTGTCGGCATAGATTTTATCCTGACGGCGTTCCAGCACGACCTGATCGTCGCAGATCAAAACGCCGCCGGCGTCGATCAGGCGGTAGGCGAGGTCGGATTTCCCCATGCCCGAAAGCCCGCGCAGGAACACGGCCGAATGTTCGAAATGCGCCGATTTCAGCAGCACAGCAGTGCCATGCAGCGTGACTTTTTTCGGCTCCGGCGGCGCTGATCTGGCGATACCCAAGAGGGACTATCCTTTAAGCGTTGTTGATCTTCAGGGCATGCCCGACAAGATAGAGCGAGCCTGTAATAATTATACGCTGCGGCGTGGCGAATTGGAAGGCAAGAGACTGTATCGCGCTTTCCAGATTGGGCGCAGGACGGGCATCCGCAAAGCCCGATTTCGCGAGGTAATCACACAGTTCGCCGGCCGATACCATCGGTGCGTCGATCTGGCCATCGACCGCGGTGATGGTGCGCGGCAGGCCTGCGAATTTCAGGTAAAACGTGTCAGGTTCTTTTTTGCGCTTGAAACCGGTGATGATGTGCAGCGGTTTTTCGCCGCCCCACGCCTTCGCCTGTTCGACCAGCACTTCCGCGCCGCTGTCGTTATGCGCCCCATCGACCCACAATTCCCACCCGGCGGGCAGCAGCGCGGCGAGCGTGCCTTTTTTGAGCTGCTGGAAACGCCCCTGCCATTCCACATTCTGCATGGCGCGGGAGAGAATATCGGCAGTCGCGAGGTGGCTGAAGCGGCTGGATTCGATTGCGGCAATCGCGGTGCCCGCATTGATGACCTGATGCGCGCCGATCAGTTGCGGGCGGGGCAGCGCGCCCTTGAAAATCTTGCCGTCATAGCGGAACGTCGCGCCATGGTCGGCAATCGTCCAGTCGCGCCCCGCAAGGCTGACATCCGCGTTTTCGGATTTTGCCTTTTCAAGGAAGATATCCAGCACGCCTTCCCCGATCTGCGGCGCGATGACGACGGGGCAGCCTTGCTTGATGATGCCCGCCTTTTGCGACGCGATTTCGGGCAGGGTATCGCCCAGCAGACGCATATGGTCGAACGAAATACGCGTCAGCATGGCGACGCTTTTTTCCACGACATTGGTTGAATCGAACATGCCGCCAAGCCCTGTTTCCAGCAGCACTGCATCCGCGCTGCTGCGCGACCACGCCAGAAAGGACAGGCAGGTGAAAAATTCAAAGAAAGACACCGGTTCATCGCGGCTGGCGGTTTCGCATTCGGCGATCAGGTCGAGCAGGTGATCGGGCTCGATCAATTTGCCCGCAATCATGATGCGTTCTTCGAACCGCACCAGATGGGGGGAGATGAATTTATGGACGGTAAGGCCGCCCGCCTCGAATATCGCCTGCAAAAATGCCAGCGACGATCCCTTGCCGTTCGTTCCAGCCACATGGAAGACGGGTGGCAGTTTCCGGTGCGGATTGCCAAGCTTTTCCAGCATGCGCAGCGTCGGCTGCAATCCGGTGGGAGCCAGCGGGATATGGCGCAGGCGGATGGCGTTGATGGCGTGTTCCAGCGCGGCGACCGGCGAATACGTCCAGTCGCTCAACAGCGGAACTTCAGGCGATACTTGTTTTTTGTCGAGCAAGTCGGGTCACCCCTGACATCTGGCTATTTTTGCGTGCCGTTGGCTTTTTTACGTGCGCCCGCATCCGCCGAACGCGGGCGGGTAAGCAGCTGGATAATCGAACCGATGCGCTGGCGCAGCTCAAAGCGCGGCACAACGATATCGACCATGCCGTGATCGCGCAGGTATTCCGCCGTCTGGAAACCGTCGGGCAGTGACGCGCGAATGGTTTCCTGAATGACGCGACGGCCCGCGAAGCCAATTTGTGCGCCGGGTTCGGCGATATGGATGTCGCCCAGCATCGCAAACGATGCCGACACGCCGCCCGTGGTGGGGTCGGTCAGCAGCACGATATAGGGCAGTTTTGCTTCCTTCACCGTTTCGACGGCGATGACGGATCTGGGCATCTGCATCAGCGAAATCATGCCTTCCTGCATACGCGCACCGCCGGAGGCCGGGATCACGATATAGGGTGCTTTCAATTGCACAGCCAGGCGCGCGCCGGTAATGAGGCCGTCGCCGACCGCCGCACCCATGGATCCGCCCATAAAATCGAAATCGAACGCCGCAATCACGGCCTGCTGGCCGGTGATCGTGCCATGCGCCACGACAATCGCGTCCTTGCGGCCGGTTTCGCTCTGCGCGTCTTTCAGGCGGTCGACGTATTTTTTGCGGTCGCGGAATTTCAGGGGGTCGAGCACCGGCTTGGGCAGTTCGGATTCGGTATACGCGCCGTCATCGAACAGCATTTTCAGGCGATCTTTCACCGCCATACGCAGGTGGTGGCCGCAATGCTGGCAGACGTTCAGGTTCTTGACCATTTCCTGATGGTGGAGCATCGCCTCGCAACCCGGGCATTTTTGCCAGAGGTTATCGGGGACATCCTTTTTCGAGGATATCAGGGCCTTGATCTTGGGCGGGACGAAGTTTGTGATCCAGTTCATGCGCTTAAAACCTTACCGTTCAGAGTCGCGTTTTTAACATGGACACCCGTTTTTCGTCATTATAATAAGCAATATTATTACCATAACTTCGGCTATTATTGACATAATTGCGAAAGCGGAGTACCAATATAGGGTCTTTAAAAGAAGAGCCCTATGAAAACCGCCGCGAAATTCAACGACGCAGCCACCCCCGATGTGCCCCACGGATCCGATCCGGCGGGGCTGGCGAAGCAGTTGTTCGATGAATTATATAAGGTGGAATTCGGCGACGGCGCCCCCGTTGATGTCGCCAAGGTAAAGCGGCTGATCGAGCAGGGCGCCGACCTGTCATACCAGCACCCCGAGCTGAACCAGACCGCCTTCGATTTCCTGAACAGCTATCATGAAATTTCACAGCACATGATCATGCTGCCCGCCTATGTCGGGCAGGACCTGATCAAGGTGCTGAACAGCGACGAGGAAGATGCGGATGATGTGCGCAGCATGCTGGAACACGGCGCAGACCTGAACCAGCGCGGCGACCAGGGACGCACACCGCTGATGATCGCGGCCCGCAAGGGCTATACCGAAAGCCTGACCGAAATCGTGGCGAAGGACGCCAACCTGATGCGCATCGACAATCACGGCTGGAACGCGCTGATGCATGCGGCGATGGAAGGCCATCTGGCGGCCGCGCAAGTTCTGGTGGATGCGCGGATGCCGGTCACGCTGAGGTCCACGAGCGGTTATACCGCGCTGGATGTCGCGCTTGTGGGCGGCGGGAATGAAGAACCCCTTTCCGCCGAACGCCTGCAGCTGGCGGTGCTGCTGGTGCAGAACGGCGCCAGTCTGCACCTGAAAAACGAAAAAGAGATTTCGCCGATTGAATACCTGAAACTGAACGGCGAGGAAGATGCTATAAAAACGCTGGCCGCAGCTGCCGCGCAATATAACGTCACGCTGGCGCAAACCACCGTGATCGGCAAGGGCGTCGCCGCCCCCGCGGTTGCAAGGTTCCGCCGCGCAGGCTAAGATTTCCCCATGCCCGCGAATATTTTATTCAACAAAGCCGCCCTGATGATTCCGCTGTCACCGGAAGGCATGGGCATATTGCTGCTGACCGAGCTGCGCAAGGATGCGCCCGATTTGCAAAAGGCGATGGGGTTGCTGCGCAGCGGCGCGGATACCAATATCCGCGACAAACGCGGATTTTCGGCCCTGATGTGGGCGGTGACCAAGGGCCATGACGAGATTGCGGATGCGATCATCGCGCTGTCCGAATTACCCAAGGATGAGGATTAAGCGGCCTTGCGCTTCAGGCTGTCGAGGATATCCTGCGCGGCCTTCGCGGGGTCGGATGCCTGCGTAATCGGGCGGCCGATCACAAGGTAATCCGCGCCAAGTTCCGATGCCGCCTGCGGCGTCAAGGTGCGTTTCTGGTCGCCCGCCGCCGCCCCTTCAGGACGGATGCCCGGCACGACAAGGCGCATGCGCGACGACAGGTTTTTGCGCAAGGACGCGATTTCAAGCGGTGAACAGATAACACCCTGCAAGCCCGACGTATCCGCCAGCTGCGCAAGACGCAGCACCTGATCCCCCGCCGGTTTTTGCTGGCCGACCGAGTCAAGATCGGCATCATCCATATGCGTCAGCACCGTCACGCCCAGTAATGCGGGCAGCGGGCAGTTCAGCTGCGCCGCGGCGCCCTGCGCGGCTTCGATCGCGGCGCGCATCATGGCGGTGCCGCCGGAGGTATGGATGGTGATGAAATCCGCACGGCAGCGCACGGCGGCACGCACCGCGCCCGCAACCGTGTTCGGGATATCATGCAGTTTCAGGTCAAGGAAAACGGGAGCGTCATTGCCCTTCAGCTCGCGCAGGCGCTCCACACAGAAAGGGCCTTCGGCAACAAAAAGCTCAAGGCCTATTTTAATGCCGATAGCGACCTTCGACAGTTTGCGCACCATATCCTGCGCCTCCTGCATATTCGCCGCGTCAATCGCGCAGAAAATCCCCGTCATCGCATCGCTTCCTTACTTGATTTCGAAAATCGCATCGACCTCGACCGAAGCGCCCAGCGGCAATGTCGCCACGCCGACCGCCGCACGGGCATGCTTACCGGCATCGCCGAAAACCTCGACGATCAAATCCGACGCACCATTGATGACCTTTGGATGGTCGAAAAATTCCGGTGTCGATGCCACGAAACCGCCAAGGCGCAGGCAGCGCGCCACCCGGTCCAGATCGCCGCCCAGCGCGGCGGCGGCTTGGGCGATGATATTGATGGCGCAGAGGCGCGCGGCAGCTGCACCCTGCTCGACCGATGTATCCTTCCCAAGCAACCCTTTGGACAGCTGGCCCGCCGCCATAGGCAACTGGCCCGAGATATAAAGCGTGTTGCCGGAAATGGTGAAGGGCACGTAATTGGCAAGCGGCGCCGGAATTTGCGG
The DNA here is from genome assembly GCA_038247245.1 of Bdellovibrionales bacterium. Classification (GTDB taxonomy): domain Bacteria; phylum Pseudomonadota; class Alphaproteobacteria; order Micavibrionales; family UBA2020; genus JAPWJZ01. The sequence goes on from JBBRVE010000001.1 coordinate 31,075, forward strand.
CAGCGTGATATTCAGCGCGGCCAGACGGTCGTTGATTCGTGACATGAAAAGGCTCCTTTGGCGATAAACCTAAAGGAGCGTGTTACAGGGTACAACGATTTAAAACTCACATCCCGAGTTTGGTGAGGTCGAGATTGGCGAAGGTTTCATAAGACGTCTTGGAACGGTTCGTCGGCGTAATCGATGTCAGCGGCAGTTCGGACTGGCGCGTGGCCTTGCTTTTGAAATCATCGGTAATGGTCGCTGCCCAGGCATCGCCATCGGGGAATTTCTCTTCATGTCCCATATCCAAGCCTCCTGACAGTCTTGATGAAGGGGGGTCTATCCTCAGTATCCCAGTTATAAGTTAATGGATTATGAATTTGGTCTTAACGAACAAAAGATAACTTAAGCATATGAAATTCATTGGATTTTTCAGCACCATATGCAAAAGTTCCATATATTACCATAATTATTGCAAGCTTTCTGGGCTTCGTATATGATAGCGGGCAGCCTGAACGGGGAAAAAGACCGGCAGAATCGGCAAAAACCGCAGGCGCTTCAAAGGGGATAGGGGAATATCATGGCCAGCGTACCATTCAATGCCGCCGCCGCGCCGGCGAACGACAATACCATCAGCCTCGACCGCCAGCTGCTGAGCGCCGCCGAATTCGGGGAAACCGCGAAAATGGTCGCGTTGCTCGCGCAGGGCGCAAATATCGATGCCCGCCATACGAACGAAGATACCGCGCTGCACATCGCCGCCCGCGAAGGCTATCTGGACGCCGTGAAGCTGCTGATTGAAAAAGGTGCGGATACCAGCCTGATCAATAATTTCAAGCAGACCGCGCTGATGGTGTCGGTGCGCGAACACCAGGATGAACAGATCAACCTTGTGCTGATCAACGCGAAAACTCCCGTCAACCAGCAAGACAGCAAGGGCCGCACCGCCGCCTATTTCGCGGCGCAGGACGGATTGCCTCTCACGACCAAGGCGCTGGGCGATGCGGGTGCCGATTTTTCTCTGACCAGCGAAGATGGCGTCACGCCGCTGATCTGGGCGACGCGCCTGCCCGGCAAGCATGAAACCATTGACGTCATCACGTCATACCCGACCGCAGCTCTTGACGCGCAGGACGAACAGGGACGCTCCGCGCTGATGGAAGCGGCGGTGAAGAATGACCAGAAGCTGGTCGAGAAATATGTCGGTCTGAATGCAAAGGTCATGCTCTACGACAACGACCAGAAACGTGCGAAAGACCTGGCGCAGGAATACGGTTCAGCCGACGCCTTGAAAACCCTCGATGCGGCGGAGGCTGCAATTTATCAGCCCCTGACCGCCGGTGTCACAGGACAAGTCGCAGCCCCGCGCACGGCAAAATTCAGGCCGAAACAGCCGGTCACCGAATAATCAGGCTTTTTTATCTTCCACATGCGGGCAGCGCGCCATGATCGTGCCGGCCGCAACAAGGAAAGAGTCCTTGTCCGTCATCGCCTGCTGCTGCAGGCTGATCTTGCCGTCCGTATGCCGGATGACAAGGTAGTTCTGCCCCTGTACCGACATCATCGTCAGTTTCGTCACATCGGCAAAGCGCACGAATTCCATACGCTTTTCAAAAAAGCCGACAGGGATGGTGAAGCCGTCTTCAGCCACGCGGATATAGGTCGCTTCGCCCGCCTGCAATTGCGTGATGATGGCGATCATGCTGGCAATCGCGGCAACGCCAAGGAGAGCGGAAATGCCCCATAGCACGCGCGTTGCGCCCTCCACCTCCAGCTCAATCGCATGGAACAGGATCATGCCACGGTCATTTGTCATCGCCGTATGCGCCATGAACCATGACAGCAAAACCATGAAGGGAAACAACAGCGCCAGTTTCTTGACGTTGGTTTTATACGGATATTCGATGTTATCGAGGGTGGTCACGATGCAACGCGGATGCGGCGGCGGAGCGGCACGATCGCCTGTTGTTCTTCGGCCTGTTCGCCATTTTCTTCGGCGACCGGCAGGGCAACTGCATGGAGGAGCGAGCAGCCGTCACGATATAGCTGGATGCGCTTGATGCCCAGTTCCCAGCCGAGCAGCAACAGTTTCTGGACATCATCGACCGAACTGTAATGGCCAAGCTCGACCGTATGGCAGGCGGTGCCGGACAGAAAAGGTTCAACGGCGGCCTGCATACGCACCTGCGCTTCGGGCGATACGCGGCGCACGCCGGAACCGGACGGCGTCAGGCAGTCAAAAATGCCCAGCTGTTTCGGGAACAGGTGCGGCGCGCCCTCGAGGGTCATTGCGCCGCAGCAATACAGGTTCGCGGCCTCGATCTCGTCTTCGGTGAAACGCATCGCGGTCAGCATATCGAACGTGCCGCTGGCCAGTTCCTGCGTGGTGAAGCCCAGCATATGGCGGCAGAAATCTTCGCCCAGCGTCCATTTGTTGAACGCATAGCGGATATGCTGCGCGGTGCGGAGCGCAACCTCGAGCGCGTCCAGCGCGGCCTGATGGAAACCCTTGGCCTTCAATTCCGCATGGCTGATACCGGGCGCATCCAGCAGCGTGCCGTGACCGACCGCATAAAAACTGATCCCGTCGCGTTCCTGCGCGTTGAAGCCCATTTTCTGCAACGCCTGCGCCGCCATCGGGTTCAGTTTTTTGCCGTAGATTTCGGCGGCGTCGTTGCCATCGGCGAAATAACCCTCGAACCTTACCAGCGACGCTTCCGGCGCGATATCGCGCGTCTGGCCGCCCAGCAGGGCCTGCAGCTGCTCATCCGTGTCCATCGCGGTCAAATGCGCGTGGCGGAAACCTTTTTCTTTGCCAAGCGCATAGGCGCGCGCCCATGCACCCTTCACCGCCTCGACCAAAGACTGGTCGGGGCAAAGCGCGGATTTCAATTCGGCGGGGCGGCGCGACAGGCCTTTTTGCATGTAGGATGTGCCTGCAACCGCGCTCATTTTATCCTTCACGGCCTGCAGATATTCTTTTTTCATGGGCGCGAAACCGGCAAAGGCGCCTGCCGCAACCGCGATTTCTGCGGAGGCTTCATGCGCCGCACCAGACATCAATGCAGCAACCAGTGCCGCGGTCGCGCGTCCCGCATCGCTGTCATAACCCAGCATATTCCCCATCAGCAGCGCGGAAAGGCCGGACATGCCGATCGAGACGGGGCGATAGGTGACCGCTTTTTCAGGCAATGCCGCAAAAACGAACGACGCCTCGAGCGCGATCATGAGGATTTTAACGGTATGCTGCAGTTTTTCAGCATCCAGCAGGACGCCGCCCTGACGGTTCGCGAATTTCAGCAATTGCAATGTCGCGGCGGGCGCGGCTGTATCGTGCAGGAACACGACGCCCCCCTGCCCGCTGACCGCGAGCGGCGCTGTGGACTGGAACGCGGATGCGGCAGCCGTGCTGTCGCGGAATAAAATCGCAGGCTCGCCGGTTGCCCAGACGGCATCGGCAATCCCGTTCCACAATTTTTCGGCGGGGTAATGGCCTTTCGCCTCGCCCGCATCGCGCAGCAGGAAACCGTGGCCGGTCAGCGCGCTTTCGATAAATTCATCGGGCACAGATAGCGTGGCAGATAATTGCGGCGCCGCGGGTTCTTCCGCATGGGTAAACAAATCGATTTCTTCCGCGCCCTGTTGCGCCGCATGCACCGCCATGCGCAAGGGCGCTTCGGGCACGCCGGCGCGGCGCGCATCCATCATGGCCTGACGGAGTTGCAGATTATGTTCGGGATCGAAACCGAATACTGAATCACGGTCGCAGGCGTCCATCACATGATGCAGCGCGGCCTCCAGCGTTTTGCCACCCACTTCCTGCGCGACGGACGCGACATCCGATTGGCGTTTCATGGCAACGAAAGCAGGGCTGTCGGCGTTTTCGACCGGCAGTGTCACGGAAATTTTGCGCGTACCGCCATCCAGGGCCTGCCGTTCGCCCAGGACTTTCAGGCGGCGCAGGATATTTTTCTGCGGCGTGTCGGCCGCAACCGCAATACCGGCACCGCCGGCGTTTTCGCCGAACAGCGCATCGGAAAAACCCGCAATGCGCGCAGCGGGAATAAACGGCGCGTCGAGATCGTATGCCCAATCCAGCCCCGCCGTCGCCAGCAGCGCGATTTCGGGCAATGCGATCTGGTGCAGCAGGATGTGGCGGAATTCATCATAGAACGCGCGCGCGTCGTCTTCGGAATCAAACAACCCGGCCTTCCAGCCGTGATAGCAAAGCCCGCCCGCGATGCGCGCGAAGCATTCGCGGAAATCACGCTCATGCCGGAAACGCCATTCGGCGGAAATGCCGTCCAATCCCGCATCATCCGGTTCGCGCCGCCACAAAAACTGCGGCACGCCGTCTTCCGGCACGGGTTTCATCAAGGCGGGGATGGCGGTTTTGCAAAAGACCTGTTCGACCAGCACTTCGGCGGCGCTGCGGCCCCAGAGGGCGGGCACGGCGTATTCGGCGAAGTCGCCGTCCTGATGGATACGCTGCGCCACCCCTTTGACGGGGTCGGTATCCAAACGGGTATAGAGTCGCGGCACGCGCATCAATTAACCTGTTGTAATGTATTGATATTCTATGAAAACAACAAACGGGGGCTTGGGCGATAATGTGACACAATTACCCCTGCCTTATCAATTGCCGTTTTGTTGCTGTTATTGTTCCAGAAAAAAGTTGCGCCCCCCTGACCGCAGGGCGTATTCATTGGACTCCAGATTCTATTAAGGCGGAAAAATGGCAAAACTTTCCATATTCGGCGTTCTCAGCAATATCCAGATGCTGCTGCATACGGCGCTGCACGGTAAATTCGTGGGCAAGGATCAGCTGGGCAACAAGTATTACAAGGCGAACCCGCGCAAGAACAGCAAGCGCGAACGCCGCTGGGTGATTTATACCGGCGCTGCGGAGGCATCGATGGTGCCCCCCGAATGGCATGGCTGGCTGCACAGCCAGACCGACAAAGTCCCCCCGATAGAAAACCGCAACCGCAAATCATGGCAGCTGCCGCATTTGCCGAACCAGACCGGCACGGCGGGCGCATATCTGCCCCCCGGCCATACGCTGAAGGGCGGCAACCGCGCAAGTTCAAGCGCGGATATCACGGCATGGCAACCGCCTGAATAACTGGAGAAGATAGATGCAAAGAAATATGGCTGAAACGGTTCTGGGTGCCGTCGTCCTGCTGGTCGCGGGAACGTTCATGTTTTTCTTTTACCGCACAAGCGACATCGCGCCGCAATCGGGTTACCAGCTGGTGGCCGAATTCGACAAGGTCGACGGGCTTGAAAACGGCGCGCCTGTGCGCATCGGCGGCGTCAAGGTCGGGCAGGTGCTGGGGTTTGAGCTGAACGCGCAGACATACCGTGCGATTGTGCATCTCAGTATCAACGAGCAAATCAAGCTGCCCATCGACACCGCCGCCATCATCCAGAGCGCGGGCCTGCTGGACGGCAAATTCCTGACGCTGCAGCCCGGCAACGAAGACGACATGCTGAAACCCGGCGCGAAAATCGAATATACGCAATCGACCGCCAGCCTTGAGCAGCTGCTGGGTCAGGTAATCTTCAGCCTGACGAAAGACAAGGAAGAGGACAAAGCCGAAGAAAAAGCGCCGGATGCTCCTGCACCGGCACCCACGGAAGAAACCCACCCGTAATGTTCAGGCCGTTTTCCATTCTCGCCGCCCCCCTGTTATGCCTCGGCGCTGCTGCTATGGTTTTTAGTTTCAGCAGCACAGCGGCTGCCGCACCGCGCAAGATGGAAAACACCTCGATCGTCGTCATGCGCACAATCGACAAACTGTCGGCGCGCACGCATACATTTGAAATTCCCGTCGATAAGACTGTCAAGTTCGGCAATTCGCTGTTCATCAAGGTGCGGTCGTGCAAGCGCGCATCGCCGCTCGACCGGCCAGAGAGCGCGGCGTTCATGCAGATCTGGGAACGCAAGCCGTCGGAAAAAGATTCCACATGGATTTTCAGCGGCTGGATGTTCGCATCCAATCCCTCGCTGTCTGCGATGGACCATCCGGTCTATGACGTCTGGGTGATGGAATGCAAAAACGCGGCGACCGCCGCAAAGCCTGCCGAAGTTTTCTCGTCCGAAAAAGCGCCCGAACACGCGCCTGAAACCGACGGCAAGCCCGCCGCATCGCCGGATGATGAACCCGTTGTCGATACGGAAGCATCACCTGAACCCGGCGACACCGCAACGCCCGCCAGACCCGCGCCCGCCGCCGTGACAGCGCCTGATGGTGCCGCGCCGGTTGCCGGTGAAAAATCGCCGCTGTTGAAACCCGCGCCCATGCCGCCCGTGGACCAGTTGCCGGGATCGTTCGAAGACGGCGAAGCAGCGCCCGATCCCGCCAACCCCGAAGACTGATCATCAAACGTCACCGCCATTTCCAGCGCCGCCGCCAGCCGCGCATGATATTCCGCGCGGCTGATTTCCTGCACGCCGAACTGCATCAGATGTTCGTTGATGAACTGCGTATCCAAAAGCGCATAACCCCGCTGCCACAGCCGCGCCACCAGATAGACCAGCGTGATCTTGCTGGCATCCGTCGCCGTTGAAAACATGCTCTCGCCGAAAAATCCGCCGCCGATGGAAATGCCATAGACGCCGCCCACCAGCGTGTCGCCGCGCCATGCCTCGACGCTATGCGCGAATCCCGCATCAAACAGCTGCGTGTATAAATCGATGATCTTGTCGTTGATCCATGTATCGGGACGCGCATCGGCGCAGCCCGTCATCACCGCGCGAAACGCGCAGTCGAATGTGATGCGGTACGGTGCCTGCCGTATCGTGCGCTGCAGGCGCTTGGGAACATGCAACTTATCAATCGGCAGGATGCCGCGCATCTGCGGGTCGTACCATTCCAGTTTTTTCGCGCGGCGGCTGCGCGCCATCGGGAACACGCCGATGGTATAGGCATGCAACAGCAAATCCGGCGTTATGTCGGGGTCATCCTTGGACAAGGCTTTTCACAAGCTTGAGCGTGAGCAGATCATCGACTGCGCGCATATCTCCCGCCACGACCGGCACATCGTCATAGGAAACGCCCGCGCCATCCGGCACATAACCGCGGCGCACATACAGGCGTTGCGCCGCGCCGTAACGCGCATAGAGCCCGACGCTGATGCCCATATCATCATGGCCTTTTTCACGCGCGAGATTCTCGCACCACGCGACCATGGCATCACCGATGCCCTGCTGCCGTGCGGCGGGTATCACATTCAGATCCTGAATTTCCGGGATGTTCAAACGGCGGAATGGCGCATAAAGCGGTTTCCAGTTGATCTGGACATAGCCGACGGCCGCGCCCGCCTGTTGGGCCAGCAATACCGTGCGCCCTTCACTCAGGCTGCGGGCGAAATATCCGGCTTCATGCGTTGCGCGCATGGATGCTGCGATGCCGTCCAGTGCGGTAATATCGCTTTCCGTCGCGACCCGCAGGCTAATATTTTGCATAAGGCGAGAGTCCTTCATAGTTTTATCCTAGCCCGACACCCCGACCCCTGCACCCGATTTTTTTTAGGCTTTGATTTTCTGCTACACCGTTGGAAACGGCTGAAAAATAGGGAATACTGGTGGCATGATCGAGGAATTCCTCCAAACGCTCAGTTCGGAAAACAAGCTCGCCCTGATGTGGGTTCTGGGTGCGCCGGTGATTGGCCTGCTGTTCTTCTGGGCGGCCAAGTCGCATTGGAAGACGCTGCCCGACAAGGAAAAATCATCCGCGAAACTCTACCGCCGCCTGATCCCGCTGATCGGCCCCGTCATCAACCTGGTCGTGCTGATCGTGGGTGCGGCGCTGATCGGCAAAAAGGGCCTGATCGTTGACGAAACGATGCGCGGTATCGTGCGCGTGCTGTGCTTCGGCTGGCTGGGGCTTGCGGGCGTCTACGCGTTGACGCATAGCCGCGCAAAAACGCTGATCACTGGATTGGTCGCGTTTTTCATCGGCTTCCTGTCGCTCACCAACCTTTTGGGCGATATCGTGAAAGCCGCGCAGGATACGACCTTCGCCATCGGCAAAATCGAAATTTCCGCTTATCAGGCCTGCAAATTCATCGTCAGCATCGTTTTGCTGCTGTGGCTTGCGGGTGCGGTCATTCGTGGCATGGAAATATCGCTGCAGAAAATCCGTTACCTGCGCCCCTCCACGCGCCAGCTGTTCATGTCGCTGGGGCGCATCGGGGTTTATGTGGTGGCGGCGCTGGTCGCGCTTTCCACCATCGGCATCGACCTTACCGCCTTTGCTATCTTCGGCGGCGCGGTCGGCGTGGGGCTGGGCTTCGGGCTGCAGAAAATCGCGTCCAACTTTATCAGCGGCATGATCCTGCTCCTGGAACGCTCCGTCGAAGTGGGCGACATGATCGAAATGGCAAATGGCGACGTTTCCGGCATCGTGAAAAAAACCGGCGCGCGCTACACGCTGGTCGAGGCGTTTGACAGCCGCGAAATCATGATCCCGAACGAGGATTTTATCACACAGCGCGTCGTCAACTGGACGCTCAGCGATGCGCGCGGACTGCTGCGGCTGCCGATCAACGTCGCCTATGGCACCGATCTGGACCGCGCCAAGGAAGTCATGCTGTCGGCGGCGCGCTCTCACCCGCGCTGCCTTGCATCGCCAGCACCGACCTGCATGCTGACAGGTTTCACCGACCTCGCCGTTACTTTCTCGCTCAACGTCTGGGTCGCCGACATCCGGGAGAAGCGCGTCACGACCCAAAGCGAAATCCTGTTTTCCGTCTGGCGCAAGTTTCTGGAAGAAGGCATCGGCATGCCGCATTCGCCGCGCGAATCTTCCTACAAGACCATCGAGAAACAAATGGCGGCGCGGGCGGAGGCATCTGCCCCCGGGCCCGATACCCTGCCCGACGCGGCAAAGGTTTAAACCATGGAAGAAACCAAGGCATGTTTGCTTTCCTACAGCCTTGACGGGAATGGCAACGGCGAAGTTGTGGACCTTGCATCCATCAAGGCCGAAGACACGCGCCTGATCTGGATCCACATCAATGGCCGCCATCCCGACGCCAAAAAATTCCTGCGCGAACAATTGCACCTGGATCCCGTCATTGTCAAAACGATGCTGGCCGAGGAAATGCGCCCGCGCCTGGAAGAACAGGGCAATTACACGCTGCTGATGCTGCGCGGCATTAACTTCAACCCCGGCCCCGCGCCGGAGGACCTTGTTTCCGTCCGCTTGTGGATCACCGGCAACCGCATCGTCAGCGTTGGCCGCCGCAAATCGAAAACTGTCGCCGATATGGATGAGCGCATCCGCCACGGGCGCGGGCCGAAGCGTGTGGGCGAGTTCGTAGCCATGCTGTGTTCGAGCCTGAATGACGGCATCGAGCCCGCGCTGCAGGAGCTGGAGGACACGATTGACCGGCTGGAGGCCCTGAGCCTCGAAAACCCCGACGCGCATTTGCGCAACGACATCGCGGGCATCCGTAAACAGGCGACGCTGTTCCGCCGCCATATCGCGCCGCAACGCGAAGTTTTCAACCGTCTGCAATTCTCGCAGCAGGGCTGGATGCTGCCCGCCGATAAATGGCTGATGCAGGACAACAACGACCGCATGATGCGCTATCTTGAAGATCTCGAAGCCCTGCGCGACCGGGCGAACATCCTGCAGGACGAATTGCAGAGCGCCCTTTCCGGCAAGCTGAACAAAAACCTGTACACGCTTTCCGTCATCACCGCGATCTTCATGCCGCTCAGCTTTTTCAGCGGATTACTGGGCATGAACGTCAAAGGCATCCCGGGCGCCGACCACCCCGAAGCCTTCCTGATTGCCTGCGGGATTGCATTTATCATCGCCACCGTTCAGGTCGTGGTGTTCAGGCGGCTAAAATGGCTATGATTTTCAATAGGTTGATAATTCGTTTGCATTCCCTACAGGCGACACGCAAAATCGCAGCATATTCCGGGCAGGAGCATTAAACGTGAGCGGCAAGCGCGGCAACAGGATTTTATTAAGGGCGATATTGTTCCTGCTGCTGGTATTGGCGGCAGGGAACGCCATCTATGTTTTTCGCTATGCGCCCGTGCAGCAGCAGGCGATGCAGGCCGAACAACAGCTGGCGAAGCCCGTGTTTCCTCCCTATGCCGAACCGGAAGAACATGCCGCCATCCAGCAGCCCTATGCGGCACCGGGTCGTGACTGGAAATATTACCCCCGTTCAACCTGGCACAGCGAGCTTGTTTCCAAACGGGAAGATGACGGCAGCTATTCCTTCAACGTGACCTCGACCGGAGGGCGCGCAGGCGACCGCACAATCAAATCGTTCGAAGCATGGATCCGCAAAGCGAACGAAACGTCGGAAAGCAAGATCGACCTGAAGCGCGATGCCGAGGGCAAGATCGTGACCAAGATCAGCTTCCCGACCGCAGGCGAATGGATTATCCGCGTGCGCCTTGCCCGCGAATCCGAGACGCTGGAATTCAGCGAACGCGTGGATGTGAAATAACTTACGCCTTCAGCACAAGTTCATAAAAAATTTCGTCTTCGGTCACGCCGTCATGCCACAGATGCGGCGCGGCGCCTGTCTGCACAAAACCATGTTTCTGGTTGGCCTTTTTCGATGCGATATTCGATGCGCGGTGCGCCACGAGGATTTTTTCGGCGGTTTCATGCGCGCGCGCCCAATCAATACGGGCGCGGTACATGCCTTCGGATACGCCCTTGCTGCGCCATGACGGTTCCAGCCATGAGCCCCACATTCTCGCAATCGTGGCATCATCCTTGTCGATCACGACGCCGGTCATCCCGATCACGGTGCCGTGATCGAACACGCCGAAGACGCCCATATCGCTGCGTTCGAGTGCCGCCCGCCATTCGGCGTCCGGGCGCGGTTCTTCACGGGCAAGGCTGGAGCCGAAAACTTTCGGGTCGGACTGCAAAGCCTTTAACCGCACGGCCCTGTACAGCGGCCATTCCTCAGGCACGAACAGCCGTATGACAAGGCCTTGTTGCATCAACCGGCCTTTTTCTGGCGCGGGCGCGCCAGCTGTTCGGCGCGGTAACCGCGTAAATATTGCACCGGCACGTCCATTTCCGCCCCCAGCACATCGGCCGCATGCAGCGGCCAATACGGGTCGCGCAGCATGGCGCGGGCAAGGAACACCATATCGGCCTCGCCTGCCGCGATAATGTCATTCGCCTGGACAGGATCATTGATCATGCCCACGGCGGCGGTCGCGATACCGGCCTTTTCCTTGATCGCCCTGGCAAACGGCACCTGATAATTGGGGCCGACGGGAATTTTCCCATCCGGTGTCAGCGCACCCGATGAGCAATCGATAAAATCAACGCCTTCTTTTTTCAACGCCGCCGACAGGCGCACGGTATCGTCAATCGCAACACCGCCCTCCTGCCAGTCGGAACAGGACAGGCGCACCGACAGCACCGTTTGCGGGCGTAGCGCGGCGCGCAATTCGCGTGCGATTTCGCAGATCAGGCGGAACCGGTTTTCCTCGCTGCCGCCATATTCATCCGTGCGTCTGTTCGACAGGGGCGAATAGAATTCATGCAGCAAATAGCCATGCGCGCCGTGAATTTCGACAATCTGGAATCCCGCGCGCTCCGCGCGGAACGCGCCTGCGATAAAACCTTCCTTCAGGCGCTTGATGTCGTCCAACGTCATTTCATGCGGCGCTTCCATTTCCGGCGAAAACGCAATCGGCGACGGCGCGATGGTCGTCCAGCCGCCTTCGGGCTTTTTCAGCCGTTTGCCGCCTTCCCATGGTGCGCCCATGCTGGCCTTGCGCCCCGCATGTGCCAGCTGGATGCCGATTCCCGCGCCATGGCCGATCGCAAAAGCCGTGATGCGTTTCAGGTAATCCACATGCGCGTCCTTCCAGATGCCATGACAAAGTGGCGTGATGCGGCCTTCGGGCGACACACCCGTTGCCTCCATGATAATCATCCCCGCCCCGCCCAGCGCGCGCGACCCCAGATGCACCAGATGCCAGTCATTCGCAAAACCGTCCTGCGACGAATACTGGCACATGGGCGACACGCCGATGCGGTTGCGGAGGGTCAGGCCGCGAAAGGTGATGGGGGTGAACAATGGAACAGACATTTAAAACTCTTATTGTTTACGGTTTCAGGTTTTGCAGAAAGGCATCGGCCTCGGCATGGCTGCGCAGACGGATATAGGTGACGGCGCCGACCTTTCCAGCCCCGAAAATCCCGCCATATTCTTTTTTGCGCTTCTGATAGGTTTTGAGCAGCCAGACCATAATGCTGTCACTGGAAAAAAGCTTGCCCCATGTTTCGGTATTGCCGTTGCAGATCAGCAATTTGTCGCGTGCGCGGCGGATGGAGCGCGACAGCAGCTGGCGAAACACCGTGAAAAACGGCAGGTCGATCCAGATAAAGGTATCGGCATACGGCCAGACCATATCGCGGGTTTTAGAATAATTGCCTATGATGACCCATTGCGCCGCTTGGGCTTTTTCCAGTACGCGGGCACGGAAATCATCCACATCCCGCGTCTGCCAGTTCGGCAGCCAGTGCAGTTCATCAAGGTCAACGGCCTCGCAGCCAAGTCTGGCCGCGAGCTTTTTTCCGAAAGTTGTCTTGCCGGAACCGGTGCATCCGAGGATAACGATACGCTGCATGAAACACCTATAAACAGGCAGCCAGTATAGCCTTTCTAAAGCCCGATAAAAGCCCTAACATGGCGGCCAAAGGATGAAAAAATGTCCCGCACAGTCATGCCCAAAGGCGTTTACGCGCTCGGTTTCATCAGCATGTTCATGGATATCTCGTCGGAGATGATCCACAGCCTGCTGCCGCTGTTCCTGACAAGGGTGTTGGGCGCATCCGCACTGTCTGTTGGCATACTGGAGGGCATTGCGGAAGCGACCGCCTCGATTGCCAAAATTTTCTCCGGGGCGATCAGCGACTGGATGGGCAGGCGTAAACCGCTGCTGTTGCTCGGCTACGGCCTTGCGACGTTGACGAAGCCCCTCTTCCCGCTGGCCGACAGTTTCACAACCGTATTGACCGCCCGCTTCCTTGACCGCATCGGCAAGGGCATTCGCGGCGCGCCGCGGGATGCGTTCCTCGCCGATATCACGCCGGAGCCGATGCGCGGAGCGGCCTATGGCCTGCGGCAATCGATGGATACGCTGGGCGCATTCCTGGGCCCGCTGTTTGCCATGGGCTTGATGATCTGGACATTCAATGATTACCGCACCGTGTTCTGGGTTGCGGTGATCCCCGCCTTGATCGTGCTGCTGATCATCGTGTTCGCCATCAAGGAGCCCGCGCGCGCAAAAGCAACGGAGAAAAAACCGTTCCCGTTACAGACAAGCCAGCTGAAACTGCTGTCTCCCGTCTTCTGGATCGTGACGCTGGTCGCGTCACTTTTGACACTGGCCCGGTTTTCGGAGGCGTTCCTGATCATGCGCGGCGATAATATCGGGCTGGGCGTTGCGTTTGCGCCCGCCATCCTGATTGCGATGAATGCTGTGTATTCTCTGTCGGCATGGCTGGTCGGCGTGCTGTCGGATAAAATCGGCAGGCAGGGATTGCTGCTGGCGGGCATTGCGACGCTCATCCTGGCGGATATCGTGCTGGCGTCGGCAAATACGCCGGTGCTGGTGTTTATCGGCGCGGGTTTGTGGGGGCTGCATATGGGGCTGACGCAGGGCATCATCACCGCCTATGTGGCCGATAGCGTGCCCGCCCACTTGCGCGGCACGGGCTTCGGCGTTTACAATTTCGTGACCGGCATCGTGCTGTTGGCGGCGAGCGTGATTGCGGGATACCTGTGGAGCGCCCACGGCCCTGTTATCACCTTCGCGGCGGGCGCGGTGTTTTCGGCGCTGTCATTGCTCGGCTTCCTTGCGCTGCGACCCTACCTCGGAAAGAAACACGCATGAACGAACAGACATTACAGGCATGGGAACTGGCAAGCTATGTGGTCACCTGCATCGGCCTGCCCTATGCCATCGTCATGCTGATGTATGATAACTGGAAGGAACGCCAGCAAGAGGACGAGGAGCTGTACCAGAAACTGGCGGAGGAATACGCCAAGTTCAACAACCTGCTGATCAAAAACGCCGACCTGCAACTGGTTACCGGCCATATTCCCGATGAAAATCTTTCTGCGGAACAAAAAGAACGTAAATCGATCATTTTCGACATGCTGGTCGCACTGTTCGAGCGCGCCTATATTCTTGTTTACGAAGACAACATGGACCGCCAGACGAAACGCCTGTGGGCGACATGGGAAGATTACATTCAGGCCTGGTGCAAGCGCGACGATTTCCGTGCCGCACTGCCGGGGCTGCTGGTCGGCGAAGATCCCGGATTTTCCGCCTACATACAGAAGGCCGCTAAAATAACCAAAGACAAATAAACAACCAAACGGAGTGTAAGATGCCTGTACTTTATACTGCTAAAGCAAATGTCACCGGTGGCCGCGACGGCGCGGGTGAAACCGACGACAAAAAACTGTCCGTCACCCTGTCGCGCCCGGGCGGCGCGGGCAGCGGCACCAACCCCGAACAATTATTCGCGGTCGGCTATGCCGCCTGCTTTGGCGGCGCAATCGGTTTCGTGGCGGGCCAGAAAAAACTGGAAACCGGCGCGATCAACATCCAGTCGGAAGTGACGCTGAACCAGGACGACAAGGGTTTTTCGATCGGCGTGACGCTGAACGTGCTGCTGCCGTCGCTGGATAAAGCCGAGGCCGCCGCACTGGTCGCCGAAGCCGACAAGGTCTGCCCCTATTCCAAGGCGCTGCGCGGCAACGTGTCCGTGACCCTGAAGGCAAATGGCGAAGCGCTCAGCTAAGCTTTGCAATTTCCTGCGCGGTGTAATCCGCAAGGATATCAAAATAACTGAGAATGGTGACGCCGGGCACAAGTCCGGCGTTGCCATGTCTGGCCTTCGGCGCATCGGCGCGGGCGAACAGGATTTGCGTGATGCCCATGGCTTTCCAGTCTTCCACAATTTCGTGCATCACAGCCTCGACGGGCGCGGAATTTCCGGCGTGTTTTAATTCTTCCTCTGCCGCCAATAATTTTGCGGCCTGCGCGTCATCCGGCGTCACGGCCTTGCTGCCGAACAATTCCACAATGCGCTGCCTGGCGGGGCGCATATGGATGACGCCCAGCCGCACCGTATCCTTGTACTGCGCCACCAGCGCGTCCGACAGGCGCAAAATCTTGCGCCCGATGGCCTTTTCAACGCCGTCATGAAAACCGATCATCGACATGCAGGGCATGACCAGCAATTGCGCATCACCCGCACCCACGGCCAAGCCATCGCCCGCAACCGCCGCGAACAGTTCCTGTTTCTTCGCTTCGTCCTGCAACGCCTCGCCGCGCAAGGGGCGGCCCGGCTCCGATACCGCCCGCGCGTTCGGGTAAGGTGCTGCCGATTGTAATGTGTACATCATGCCCTTCGCCGCATCCGCCAGCCGCGCCGCGAATTCGTCATAGCTGTCGGGGTTCAGCGCGCCGAAGGCCGCGATTTTAACGTCATGCGTCATGCTTTTTCCTTTAAGGCAGATATCCAGTGGTGGCGCGGGTAATCGCGCGCAATCGCTTAGCGCAGCCAGAGCCTGTCGCTGTTATCCAGCAGGGGTAGCAGCGATTCAAAATCCTGTTCATCCTTGGCGCGCGGGTTTTTTGATTTATACAGCAGCGGCACGACGGTGGGCAATGCCTCGCCGCGCAGGAAGCGCGCGTATTCCAGCTTCACATGCGCGTTGCGGCGGTACAGCCAGTCGCCGCCGTCGAATTCGTTCAGCAAGACCTCCAGCGTAAAGCCATCGGTGAAACAGGCGTATAATTCATGAATGGGCAGCAGCAGCGTATCGAAGCCCCAGCGGAACAGCTGGCCGCCATGCGCGTATTCGATACGATCGAGCTTCGGCAGGTTGTGCAAGCCCGCCTGTTCGCGCCGGTCGATGGCGATTTCGATATCCTTGTGCGGTCGTGATTGAAAACCAAGGCGCAGGTCCACCGCCCAGCCGCCCGCGATCCAGTAATCGCCGGGAAAATCCGTCAGACGTTGCCGCACTTCATCCACTTCTGGAAACATGCCCGAAATTCCCTTCCGCCATGACCTTAACACATGCCGCGTGCTCGGATAAGATGGACGGGCATTTAACCGCCTGAAAGGCATTTTTCACATGTTCAAATCCCTCGCTTTAGTCGCCGCGCTATTCCTTATGTCGCCGTCCCTGTCCCATGCCGCCGCGCCCGCGCCGGAAGGCATCATCGGCACGATCCTCGAGGTCGAAGGCGCTGGCACCGTGACGCCGGTCGGCAAGCCCGCTGTTGCCGCCGCCGTCAAAACGCGCGTGCATATGAACGATGTGATCTCGACGGGGCCGAAGGGACGCATCTTCATCCTCTTCATCGACAACACGCAATTCACGCTGTCGGAAAATTCGAAACTGAAGGTCGACAAGTATGTGTTCGACCCGCAAAACCCCGCCGTGAACAAGGGCACGTTCAACGTCATGCAGGGCGCATTCAAGTACACCAGCGGCGCGCTGGCGAAGAAAAAAGACCCTGAAGTGTCGATCAACACGCCCTACGGCAATATTGGCGTGCGTGGCACGGTCGTCCTGGGCGGCCGGGTGAAGGACGCCTATGGCGTGCATGTGCAGGAAGGCCGCGTGCAGGTGCGCAATGATGCGGGCGCGGTGCTGGTCGACAAAGGCAACGGCACGATGATCAAGAGCCGCGCGGAAAAACCCACCAATCAGGCACCCTTCCCGCCCGAGCTGCTGAACGTTTTGCAAACCGGCGTCTCCCTGATCGCAGGCGATAAGTTGATGAAAAATATGCCCGGTTTCATGAGCGATAACCTGCAACTGCAGGACCAGTTCAAAATCTTCCAGCAACTGAACAACCCTGTGCCGAAACTGAAGGGACCGGGCGACCTGCTCAAGAAATTCCCCTTCTAAGGGAAACTTGCGACACTCAAAGAAAAGGCCTGGGATCGCTCCCAGGCCTTTTTCTTTATGCGGATTGTTTGTTTACGACCAGCTTTCGTAGCGCACGGAACGGGGCTTCGGCTTCAGCAATTCCTTCAATTCATCGCTCTGCGTGAAATCGGGATATTTGGCGATGATGCGTTGCGCATGATCGACGGTGGCGTCATTCGGGCGCACCAGCGTCAGGCGTTTCAGGCGCACGTCTTCGTCATAGGCGCGCGTACTGACGATTTCTTCGCCGTCGCTGGCGATCTGTGTGATGCCGATGTCGAAGGCATCCAGCAACCCGCCCACGAAAAGCGATTTTGCCTCATAACGGCTGGATTCCTTCACCAGTTTGCGGTCGAGCGTATCTTCCACAAAAATCACGTTGTATTCGGTCTTGGCGCCGCCCGCCACGATCTTCCAGCTTTCCAGCGCGCGCGTGCGCTTGGCGATGTCGAAGTTTTTCTCGACATGGCTTTTCGGTTCCGGGAAGGCTTCCTTGCTGATGCTGAAACCGTAACCGTCGCTGTGGCGGAATTCCTGCTCCTGCACGGCGAGCCCGGCGGCGTTGAACACTTCTTTAAGATAGGCGCGGTTTTTTTTGAGCGATCCTTGCGAGCGCATGAAGATATCGACGTCGCGCACCGGACGCTGGTTGAACGTGTCACGCAGGGCGCCGCCCGCAATCACGGCCTCGGTCGAACCGGCGGCATGGAACGTCGTCAGCACCTTGCGCCATTCCTGCGGAATTTGTTCGATGCGTTTGTCAATGAAGCGGCCTTCGACAAAGGCCTGACCCGCAACGGGATCATTCGCGGGCGCGGGCGTGGTCGAGGGTGCGACCTCTTCCCAAGGCTGGCCGTTGCTGCGTAATCCTGCCTGCCGCAGCAGCTGCACATAGCGCAGATATTTATCGGACATGGCCGCGCGCAACGCCGCCATGTCTTCCGCGTCGGGATGCGCGCCCCATGTGGCCAGCAGGCGGATCATCGGCGCGTCTTCGCGCATCAGCGCGAGGCGCATATGTTTCCATTCGGGCGGATCCTGACGGTTCTGCCAGAACGCCTTGTCGAAAAACTCCCGTGCCTCCGCAATATCGCCCTTCGCCACGATTTCGGAAAGCGCGTCATCGAAACGGCCGGGTTTCGGCCAGGGCTTGGAGGGTTCAACCATGTGCTCAGGAAACCTTATAATCTGGGATGATGGACTGCCCTAAAGTAAGGCACTCCAGCGCATTATGTCAATATGTTTTTACTATTTTAAATCAGTGACTTAGGTAATATTAAACCCAATACGGGCGACCGTCTGCACGGGCAGCGGAGAATCCGGCTTTTCCGCCGCCGCTGTAAAAGCAGTGATCAGCGGCGCGGGGGCCGAGGCCTGCTGGTTGAATGTTTCCGACAATATGCCACCGCCCGACTTGGCCCAGTCCTTCACCGCGCCGAATGCGTTTTGCAGGATGCCTGTCTTGGCGAGCCAAGCACCCAGCGCGCCGGTCGCCGTGCCAGACAGGAAAGAAATGCCCGCGCTTTTCGCACGCTTACGGTCGATCAGTTTTACGTCGGCGCGCTTTTCTTTCGGCCCCATGAAACGGTCGGTCACATATTCCTTGCCGTAACTGTAAATACCGCTGGCCGCCCCTGTGGCCAAGGCCAGCAGTGCAAGCCCGCCAAAGGTCGACACGCCGCCGATCATGCCCGCGACCCAAGTGATGGCGATCAGGCGAAAAGTGCCTGAAACGATGCGTCCGGCGATCATATCGGCGGCTTTGCTGCCGACGCTTTTCAGCACATTGCGGAAACGGTTGCCTTCGGCGCGCCACGCCTTCAGGATATCGCCGAAGCCCGCGACATCGACGCCCTTTTCAAACAACTTGATCTTGAGCGGCTTTTTTTTCTCGGCCGGTTTTTCATCGCCGGCAGGCGCTGCGGCGGCCGGTTCCGGACTGTCGTTTGAAGGCGGCGGGGTGACAGGAACCGGCGCGGGATCTGCCGCAGGCGCAGTTGCGGGATCGGGCGTTGCCGCCTCGTCCTTTTTTTCCGGCTTGATATCTGGCGCATCGCCCTTTAAGGGCGGCGTGATTTCGGCCATCTGGTCGCCTTCAGCCATTATTTCGAAGGTTTATTTATAACGAATATGAATAAGCCTGACTAGGGGCTTTGAATTTTCCCATATTTTTGCAGTGGATGGAAAAACAGGGTAAAATGAAAGAAAGAGAAAAGGTAAATGCCCATGATCCGACTGCTATTCGCCATTTTGCTGCTGGGGGCGCTTCCCGTGGCGGCGCGCGCGGAAACTCCGTTCAGCTTCGAATCTGTCGCAGATTATAACGCCATGCGCGAGATGGTCGGAACAAAATTCAAACTGGGCAGCGACCGCGACGACCTGCGCAAGGCTTTCGTGGAAGAAGGCAAGGCGACTCAAGTGATCCGCCCCGGCCACGATAAAACCGAAAAATATATCTACGACATCAACCTGTGCGGTTTTTACATTTTCCGCTGGAACATTTCCGCCGATTACAGCGATGACGACAAATTGCTGCAGGCCTATGTCAACGGGCTGCCGGTGTTTATGGCGGGCCGGGCACTGCTGCAACCGGCAGGCATGGGCGGCAAGACCAGTTACGGATCCGTCGAGCGCCCGCGCCCGCAAGTGACCAAGGGGAAAAAGAAAATCCCCTATATGCAGCTGGATGTGGATGGTGACGAAGCAACCATCGACGACCAGTTCGCAACCGGCCACGGCCCGTCGCGTGCCAACCCCCTATTTCTGGATGCTGCTGTCTCGTACAAGGATGTGGAGGCATGGCGGTCGATCTATGACGCGGATGATACCGCAACGATTGCCGAATACCCGAGCTGCAAAAAGCCGCCGCTGCCGCAGGAAATAAGCGACCTGCTTAAACTGCCATAAGAACCATAAAGGGCACGTCGCAGAAAATATCGACCATGCCATGACCGCGATTGGAAATGCCGCGCCCCGATAATACGGGCAGCGGGGCGGATGCCGCCGCGTAATCGCATTCACCCGAGATGCTGGCCATCGCCGGTTCCAGCGCAAGGAGCGAGAAAACGCCGCTGATATTCACCCTGTGCGCGCCCTTGCCGAAAAACCGCACTGCCGGTTCCAGCTTGTCGTCATAAAAAACGGCGGAGGTGAATGCGGCGCGGGATTTAAGCTCCGCCTGTATCTCGCCGAAATTCGCCAGTTCATGGTCGCGCCGGCCGCCCAGAAACCCGAACAGATGCAGGTTACGCCAGCGCCAGTCGCGCACGCCGTTTAAACAAAAACGTAAATCGGTTTCGTCCTGACTGTCTTTGAAAAAAACCGGCGCGCCCGACGGGCTGGAATCACCGTCGCCCACCCACAGCACCGGTTTCAGCGCAAATTCAATGCCGCCATCCACCGCTATCTGCGGCACTGTCGCAAGCGCCAGCCGCACAAGGTCCTGCGCCAGCAACGGTGCGGCCATGACAGGCCCCACCAGCACCAGCGCATCGCCGCCCGCGTCATGGGATTGCCAGACAGTCATCAGGGCTTGGGCAGGAAAGGCTTGCGGGGCGGAGGCACCGCCGCCGCAGGCGCTTGCGTGAAATAATTCAGGATGGACGGTTTGCGCTCCGTCTCCAGATCCGGCCAGACATCATAGGCCTTGGAAAAACCGGGCAGTTTTTTTACCTTTTCGAGAAAGGCATCGGAGCATTCCAACAGCAAAATCGGCGCACCTGCGACCGGATCCTTGAAATCGTGGAAATGCACCTGTTCGCCGGATTGCGCGGCAAGGCCTGCGACGGCGCGGCCCAGTTTGTCGCGGTTGGCGACGACATCGACGATGCTGCCATACATTTCAGCTTCGATCACATGCACGTTCATGAAAAATGCTCCTGAATAAAATGAATCGTTTGAAGGCCGATTTATAGCAGGCACCGGCGGCAGCCGCTAGTAGCCTTTCAGGCTGATTTTGAACGTCGTGCCGGCTTCGCGCCCCACAAGGGCGATGTCGCCGCCATAGGCTTTCAGCAGCGAACGGGTGATGACAAGCCCAAGCCCCGTGCCGCCCTGTTCGCGGCGGGTGGTAAAGAACGGCGTGAACAGTTTAGCGGCATTACCCGCCGATATCCCCTGCCCGTTATCGCGCACGGTCACATCCATTTTGTGTTCCCATGATTCGGCCGCGATATACACCTTGGTCGCGCCATGCTGCAGGCTGTTTTCGATCAGGTTCACGAACACGGTTTCAAGAATATCGGGGCCGATGGCCGCCAGCCAGGGACCGTCGGGATGCGTAACCGCCACGCACGGCGCATAGCGTTTTTCAATCGACACCAGCAGCGGCGACATATCGGTGAATTCATCACCCGCCTGCAACACATCCGCGCGCGCGAGCTCCAGCAGGCGGGAGACGAGGATTTTCAGCCGTCCCGTATCCTGCGTGATGTTCTCCATGAAACGGCGGCGCTGTTCCGGTTCCATGTCGTTCGCATGGTCGTTCAGCAATTCGACCGCGCCCTGAATGGCCGTCAGCGGTGTTTTGAATTCATGCGCCACATGCATGGCAAAGCTGCGGATATATTCCGATCGCGCCTCGATCGTCGCCGACATATGGGCGAAGCTTTCGGTCAGCGCCGCCAGTTCGCGGATGGGCGGCGCCGGCAGTTCGTCCCGCTGCGCTTCGCCCTTCGATACAGCCTGTGCGTGGCGCGTCAGCATACGCAGCGGCTTGCCAATCAGCGTCGCCAGAACCCAGGCAATGCCCGCCGTCATCAGAAGCGCCACAACCGCCGCCAGAAAAACGCTTTCGCGTTCATCATATAATGTCTTGAGCACGTTGCGGGGGGAGCGTGACAGATACGCGATGCCCAGCACACGGTCGTTATCGACAACCGGCATCGCGATAAACACGCGTGTATCCGTGCCGCGCGAAATCGAGGCCAGCGCGGGGCGCGGTTCATCGGAAATACGCTGGCGCAGCGTGCTGGCATAGACCCCTTTCATGGCCTGCGCGACTTCTTCGGTATGGGCGAGCGACAGCGTCATCTCGCCCGCACCCGCCACCACTGTGCCATCAAAATCGAGCATCCGCATACTGGCAAGCGTGCTGAATTTCGCTTCCTGCAGCACCGATTCCAGACGGCGGCCTGCGGTTGCGGCTGCCGGATCGGGCTTGTGCGCGGGCGGCCGCGCATCGGGGCGCGGCGGCAGGATATGTGCGGTACGCAGGTCAATGGTGGGCGGATAGGGCTTGAAGCGTTCATCCAGCACGGGCGCTTTTTCCATCACGGTGCGGCCATAATTTACGGGGATGTTTTCGCCGTTGAGCGCGTCCTTGTACAGCGCCGACATAAACACGCCCTGCGCGATCAATTCGGCCTCGGTCTGGCGCACCAGTTCGTTTTCAAACAGGCGGAAGAAATAAACACCGGATAACGGCAGCATCAGCACGATCAGCAAAATCACCGCAAAAACGGTGTGCAGCCGGATGGTGAAGCGCGGCATTACTGGCATGGACCCAGCTTGTAACCGATGCCATGGTTCGTCAGGATCACCTCGGGAATATCGCAGGCGGCGAATTTCTGGCGCACGCGGCGGATATGGCTGTCGATGGTGCGGTCGCTGACCGTAATGTCGCCATAAGCCCGGTCCATCAATTCGTCGCGCGTAAAGACGCGGTCGGGGCTGCGGAACAGCACCAGCAGCAGCATGAATTCCGTTGCGGTAAGCGCGACAGATTTGCCATTACAAAATGCCGTATAGCTGGCGGCGTCAATCGTGACCTTGCCATGCGAAAATTTCTGCGGCGCATCGGCGGGAGCGCCCGCGGATGCTGTGCGGCGTTTCAGGATCGCGTTGATGCGCGCCACCAGTTCGCGCGGGCTGAACGGCTTCGTCACATAATCATCGCCGCCCAGTTCAAACCCGATGATGCGGTCGATTTCCTCGTCGCGCGACGACAGGAACAGGATCGGCACGTCGCTGGATTTTCGCAAACTGCGGCAGACCTCCAGCCCGTCCAGCTCCGGCATGGAAATATCCAGCACCAGCAGGTCCGGCGCATGTTTCGCCGCCATGTCGAGCGCCTGACGGCCATCGGCCGCCTGCAGCACGCTCATGCCGGCCTTTTCCACCGCAAAGGCCACGACCTCGCGGATATGGGGGTCGTCATCGACGACGAGAATCTGTTTTGCCATTTTGAACGCCATCACCCTTATGATGCCTCCTTTCTAGCGTAAAACAGGGGGATTGTCATTACGCTCGGAAAGTCGCTGTTTGCGCCATGTCCAGCCGCGCCAGTCGGCGGTATCGCGGTCGAGGCCGTCCTCCAGCCCTTTCAGCACGACGCCCACATATGCGCGGCCCAACCCATCCTTCATTTCACCGTAATACCAGCGGAGCGCAGGGATGGAATCGGACCCGATTTCCTTCAGGTAACCGAGGTCGAGCGACACGCCCTTGCCGCCCGCTTCCCGCGCGTGGTGAACGTTATATTGCGCAATCATATTGCCGAAATCCATGAAGCAACAGGCATAGAGCAATCCGGTCAGCACCAGTGCGTTCACGTTGATCAGCCACATATTGCTGCGCTGCAGGTAAATGCGCGCCAAAATCAACAGCAGCCCCACCGCGACCAGCCCCATCCAGATCAGAGCCGCCACGCGCAAGTATGTCAGCGAGTATGATTCCACGTAATTCAGCGTCCGGTCGATGGAGGATACGACAAGGAACACGTTTTGCAGCACCCAAGCCGTCACCAACGCCGTTGCCGCCTTTGACCGTAACGCCATCTGCGCATTATCGAAGGTGACCAGCACATAACCACCCGCCAGCAAGGCGGTCACGATCAGCGGATAGGCACCGGCATGGGCGTATTGCGCGAAATTCATGCCGGCAGGGAAGGCCCCCTGCCCCGTCCACAGGAACGCGACGTCGAATGCGTTCTGCACGGCGAAAATGACGTTGAACAGCACCAACGAAAACACCAGCGAGCGGCGGCTGACCCAGGTTGCGGTATCAAGGCGCCCCAATGATGCGGTGACCGGTTTCGACAGGCCAAACCGGGGACGCAGCAGCGCCCAGATCACCGCCCCCGTCGCCGCCCAGTAAAACCAGCGCGCGGGCGAGAGCAGAACATCCTGCCAGTTCGCCCAGCCGATTTTGGCCAGCGCCGCCGCCAGCACGGGATTGGCTTCCGAAAACAGGTAAATGAATACCGCCGCCAGCGTCAGCGGGAAAACAGCGAAAACAAAGCTGTGGCGAATGCCGCCACGGGGCACTTTCAGGCGCAACGCCGCCTTTTCACTACGCCGGATATCGCGCCGCCATTGCGACAGCGTACGGAGCGCAAGGCGCAGCATATCCTTGGCCAACAGCACGGCATTCAGCGCTGCATCGCGTTTGTGCAGCACCAGCAGCGTGGCAATCCCGCCCGCAAATAGCCAGAGTGTCAGCGTCGCGGGCGCGTTCATCATGGCGACCGACAAGGCGATCAGCGCTGTTGCGATGACCTGAGAGGGTTTATGCCGTACCAGCGCGGGCTGCAGCAGGCAAAGCGTGGAAATCAGGGAGAAGGCAAACAGCCCCGCCGTCCACCCGGTGCCATGCCCATAGAAAAGCCAGTCGGCGGCGGCAGTCAAGCCAAGGCACGCCGCCAGTTTTGCCGCGATGGTGGGGCGAAAACTAGCGGCCCGCATCATCGCTCCGGTCGCCGGAGGAGCAGGAAGCCAGCCACGCTTGCGCCGCAACTGCGTAAAGGAAATCGTGGAACTGTTCTTCCCGTTTGCGCCGGAAAAATTCTGCGGCGGGAGGGATGAGGAAACCGAGGAGCGGCAGCGCCGCGGAGGTGATGAGCATTTTCATGTTAACCATCCTATGCCCCATATGTGCAGGCATCATGGCATCGGCGTGACATTATAAAGGCGTTTTGGTGCAAAATTTGTGCAGGACGCAAAAAAAGACACGCATTCAATGGGGTCTGAATGCGTGTCCGGGGCAGGGTCCTGTGTGGAGGCAGATGCCGCCTATCTGCGCCAGTCGGCCCAGACGTTCTCGAATTTTCGGTCGGTTTCCTTGTCGGTTTTCGGGCTGCAGCTGCAGACGTTGCTGCCGTAATTATCCGCTGCGGCCATCATTTTTTCGTACAGCGTGCTGCCGGGGTCGGGCGTGGACATTTTAACCTCCTATGCCTGTTGTTCGGTTTGCGATTCCATGAAACGTTGCGCGTTGAAACTGTCGATCACGCGGTCAAACTTGCGTGCCATGTCTTTCGACAGCGGCGACAGCTGGGCGACGGTGCGTTCGCCGTCGTTGCGCAGGATTTCGGCCTCGACAGGAATGTCGATCGATCCCTGTAGCAGGCTGAAACGCAGCGTCATTTTCTCGACCTGGCCCGGCACCATTTCGGGCACTGCGGCTTCTTCGTAATACACGCGGCCGATATTCCATTTATGGTCGGGCGTGTCGAACGCGATGCCGTTGCGGCTCCAGTCATGCACCTTGTATCCGCGGCGGCCGATCATGACCTGCACCTGCATGCCGTCGCGGCGGGGGGCGCGACGGGAATCCGCATGTATGTTGGCGTTGGCGGCGGGATTGAACAGGCCGAGGCTGCTGATGATGTTGTCGAACATGGCATATATTTCCTTCATCTTTTTCTTCTTTTATTGTTGTTACGCGTTGATGCCGCCATCCACGGTCAGCGTCGTGCCCGTGATATAGCTGGCATCGCCGGATGCCAGAAATGCAACGGCTGCGGCGACTTCTTCCGCCTTGCCATAGCGGCCAAGCGGGGTTTGCGATTTCAAAAGCTTGCTGAAATCGCCGTCGCTGTCAGGATTCATGTCGGTGTCAATCGGGCCCGGCTGTACAGTGTTGACCGTGATACCGCGCCCGCCGAAATCACGCGACCAGCCGCGTGTGTAACCCGCAACTGCCGCCTTGGTCGCGGAATAGGCGGCAAGGCCCGCAAAAGGCGTGCGGTCGCCCACAACCGAACCGATATTGATGATGCGGCCACCATCGGCAAGTCTGGCAGCCGCCGCCTCGACGGCTGCAGCGACGCCCGTCACGTTAACCGCGAACATTTTGTCGGTTTGCGCCTGAATTTCTTCTGCCGTGCCTTCGGCGCCATAAACAAAAACCCCTGCGTTATTAACGAGGATGTCGAGGCGGCCGAGAGCCTGCACCGCCTGTGTAACAGCTGCCGCAACCGCTTTGCGGTCGGCTGCATCCGCCTTGATCGCGACAGCTTCGCCGCCCAATGCCTGAATTTCTTTCACAACCGCATCAGCCTTGTCTTTTGCGCTGACGTAAGTGATGGCGACTTTTGCGCCGTCTGCCGCGAGACGTTTTGCTATCGCAGCGCCAATGCCGCGCGACCCGCCGGTGACGAGAGCCGTTTTGCCGGAGAGTTTGTTTTCGTTTTTCATGATAGTCATTACCTTTGTGTTTTTCTAATTTTTGGCGGTACCTTTATTTCTGTACCTATAAGTACAGTATGCGCAGATGAAACGGGCATGGTCAACCGATTTCTGTACCGATTAGTAAATAACTTTTGATAGGCTAATGTATATAACAATAACAATTACTTACTGCATAGTATTTTCCGGCTGGTCTTACCATACAGTACATAATGCGGATCTGGACAATATAATTGCAAAATGATACTATACTAATAGATACATATTTAACGGGAGAATCATCATGTCCGCCGGACGCCCGAGAGAATTCAATTTTGACGCCGCACTCGACCGCGCGCTCCATGTTTTCTGGAGCAAAGGTTACGAAGGCACATCGCTGCCCGACCTGACCGAAGCCATGGGCATCAACCGCCCCAGCCTTTACGCGACATTCGGCAACAAGGAAGAACTGTTCCGCAAGGCGCTCGAGCGCTATGCGGCTGAATCTAAAAAACGCCTCGATGAAACGCTCGACCAGCCGACCGCCTATGGCGCGATTGAAAAATTGCTGTATGGCATGGCCGATGGTTCGGCCTGCCCCAAATCGCCCAAGGGCTGTTTGCTGGTGCAGGGCGCGCTCGCCTGCGGCGAAGACGCGCAGCCGATCAAGGAAGAACTGGTGCGCCGCCGCCAAGCCGCCGAAACAGCGATGCGTCGTAGATTCGAACGCGGCATCGCAGATGGCGACATCCCGCCCACCACCAGCGCATCCGACCTTGCGCGTTTTTACGCAACCGTCATGCACGGCATGTCGATCCAGTCGACCGGCGGCGCCAGCCCCGACGACCTGCGGGGCGTCGCGCAATGCGCGTTGATGGCCTTCCCCAGGAAGTAAGCACAGGACGAATTAAAAAACGGGAGGCGTCCTTTGCAGGAGCCTCCCGTTTTCATTTCGCGGCAGCAGGTGCCGCTGAAATTTAGTTTAGTTCGTCGGAGCCGCGGCTGATGCGGGAGCCTGCGTCTTCGTCTTCGAGGTCCAGTTCGTCTTCCTCTTCGAATTCTTTGTCTTCGTCTTCGTCGTCGGTGGCTTCCAGTTCGTCTTCAGCCTCGTCGCCATCCATATTCAAATCATCATCTTCTTCGTCTTCGCTGTCGTCGGTTGCGAAGCGGCCGGTATCTTCGGGGTCTTCTTCGGCATCGCGGATGGTGTCGTCCTTGCGGTCGTCACGATCCGACGCCTTTTTCTCTTTGAGGGGCGCGGATTTTGCGGGCTGTGCCGTGCGGGAGGTTTCATTGTTACGCATGATCTGTTCCTTTTCGAAAAAATATCAGAGTACGATGGGCACTGTTTTCGGGCCGGTCTCCCGCCGAATCAACTATTGGCAACCGCTTCCGGTTCCCTTGTATCCGTCCCTGAACATCGCTGCGTTTTCCGAAAATTCGTCCATCAATGATTCCAGCGCGTTACGGAAGTTTTCCTGCGCCAGGTTCTGGTTCGCGATAAGCAGTTGTTTATGGTCTTGCGCCTGCGGATGCGCCCATGCGGCAATATCCGCGCCGTTTGATCCGTAAATCTTGAAAAAGCGGCCTGCGTTAAAGCCATCGGCATAAATGGTGCTCAGCATGGCGGAATCTCCTGCTCGTCGGTTGCAACGGGGGATGCTTCGGCGGTCATGTCCCAGCCGGGCACATGGCGCGCGCGGGTCTTTGATTTCAGGGTGGCGCGTCCGGCGGGGGTCAGCGGCAGGGGCTGTTCGGGCGTTGAATGGTCTTTGGTATGCATTGCGTTCTCCGGTCATTTTCAGTCGCGAGCGCGATGTCGTACACCCCGCAAAGCAATGGCGGGTGATTCGGGTTCCCCCGCATGGAGGAGCCCTTTAAACGCAGAGATAGATCAGGAGAGGACGGTTTCAACCAGCAGCTTGACGTTCAGCGCGATGATGATGCCGGCAATAACCCAGCAGGTGATTTTCAGCCATGCGGGAATAACAAGCGCGCCCATTTTTTTCTTGTCGGACACGAATTTCACCAGCGGCACGACCGCAAAGGGCAGCTGCATCGACAGCACAACCTGGCTGAGCACCAGCAGCTTGCCGGTTTCACCCTCGCCATACATGCCGATCACGAACAGCACGGGCAGTATCGCAAGCGCGCGGGTGGCAAGGCGGCGGATCCACGGTTTCAGTTTGATATGCAGGAAGCCTTCCATCACGATCTGCCCCGCCAGTGTCGCGGTGACCGTGGAATTGAGGCCGGATGCCAGCAGCGCAACCGCGAATAGTGTGGATGCCATCGCAACGCCCAGCGCAGGGGATAGCAATTCATAGGCCTGTTCGATGCTGGCAACTTCGCCCTTGCCGTAGAACACGCTGGCGGCGACGATCAGGATGCCGGCATTCACGAACAGGGCGAGCATCAGTGCCAGGGTGCTGTCGATGGTCGCCCATTTCAGCGCGTCTTTGCGGCCTTCATCCGTACGGTCGAAATTGCGGGTCTGCACCAGCGACGAATGCAGGTAAAGGTTATGCGGCATGACGGTCGCGCCGATGATGCCGATTGCGATATAGAGCATCGCGGGGTTGGTCACGATTTCCGCCGTTGGCTGGAAAAACCCGCCCAGGACGGCGGCAATCGCCGGCTGCGCCAGCGCGATTTCGATGATGAAGCAGGTGAAGATAACGCAGAGCAGCGAGATAACAAACGCCTCCAGCCAGCGGAAGCCTTTTTGCATCAGCATCAGCAACAAGAACACATCGAGCGCCGTGATGATCGCGCCCATCATCAGCGGAATACCGAAAAGAAGTTTGAGGGCAATCGCGGTGCCGATCACTTCGGCAAGGTCGCAAGCAATAATCGCGAGTTCGCACAGAAACCACAGCATCATCGACACAGGTTTCGAATAATAATCGCGGCAGGCCTGCGCAAGGTCACGCCCCGTCGCAATGCCAAGGCGTGCGCAGAGCGATTGCAAAATGATCGCCATGATGTTCGACAGCATCACAACCGACAGCAGCGTATAGCCGAATTGCGACCCGCCCTGCAAAGACGTCGCCCAGTTACCGGGGTCCATGTAGCCGACCGATACCAGGTATCCGGGGCCGGAGAAAGCAAGGAAGCTGCGCAGCCACGATTTTCCGCGCGGCACAGCCACGCTGCCATGCGCCGCGCCAAGGCTCGGCTCGGCGGGCTGGGCAACGGGTGGTGGCGGCGGGGTGGTCATGGTCATCTTCTTATAAACGGCAAAATATGCGGATCGGCGCAAAACGCGCCTTTATGATGTTTTACAGATATTTAGGGCGCGCGCCAATGACTATCAGGCCATTCCGCAGGGCGCGGATGGCCTTCCGTTGTGAATCAAGTGCTTAAAAGCAGCCTATTTTGCGGGTTTTGCGGCTGGCGGAGCCTTCACGGCAAGGCTGTAGGCCACGACCTGCGTTTGGCCGGTCACAACCGGCAGCAGCATGTCGCCCAGTGACTTGGCGCGTTTTTCACCGGGTTCTGTCACAAGGCCGACTGCCTGAAAGAAGTTTTCGACCAGCCCCTTCACTTCGGCGGGTTTCAGCAGCCCCTGTTCCCCGCGCAGCGTTGCGCCGGATTTCAGGAAATCATTGACCGTTTTCACAGCGGCGGGATCGGTGGCATCCACATACACCGTATTCGCGCCGGCCAAACCTTCCGGAATGGCGGCGGGGCCCAGGATCAGCGTTTTGCCCTCCACTTTATCCTCGATCACTGGCATGAAAACTTTTTTGCCTTTATGCGCGGCCTCGACAACCGTCAGGCTGAAGCCGGAAGCGTGCTGGCGCGTCAGCAGCTGCATCGCGGTGCGTAGTTCGGGTGACAGTTTCACATCGGGCGCGATCTGGTTCGGCAGGTCGCGCAGGAACATCGACACACGTTGCGGCCCGCGCAGGCCGGATACGACCGTCTTGAAATCGGCCAGCACCGGATTGTCTTTCGGTGCGACGTCATAGACCGCCACAGCCTTAAAGGATTCGGAGAGAGATTTTTTGGGTGTGCCCGTCATTTCCCGTTCCCTGTATATATTGCCGCGCGAATCTGCGGCATGCCCTGTATTACAGCCATATTAGGGAAACGGGGTTAACGGAGTATTAACAAGCCTCCGCTAGGCTGGAAGTATAGGCGTGAACCAAGAGCCGCCGCGGCTGTTGGACTGTCGTGCCGCTTCCGGCCATTCACGGGAAATCCATGCGCTTCATAGTTATCCTACTGTTCAGTCTGATTATTTCACCCCCGTCCGCGCGGGCGGATGAAATATCGCCGCGCGGCGATGTGGCGGGCAAGCTGCAAACCTATTCGATTCAGGACGACGAAGACCTGCTGGCAATCGCCCACCATTTCGATATCGGCATGAATGAAATCCGCTATGCCAATCCGGGCGTGAACCCGTGGAAGCCCAAGAAAGACCGCGCCATCCTGATCCCGTCATTATATGTGCTGCCATCGGTGCGCACGGGCATCGTCATCAACCTGCCGGAACTGCGTCTGTATTATTTCGCGCCCGGCGGCAAAACCTATACCTTCCCCGTTGCGATAGGTCGCGAAGGCTGGGTCACGCCCGTCACGAAAACGAAAATCGTGAAAAAGCGCAAAGACCCGATCTGGATCCCGACCGATTCAATCCGCGCCGAAGACCCGACCCTGCCCGATTTCGTGCCCGCCGGACCCAAAAACCCGCTGGGAAAATACGCGCTGAACCTTGGCATACCTGGCTTTGCGCTGCATGGCACGCTGGTGCCGCGCAGTATCGGCACGCGGGCCAGCCACGGATGCCTGCGCATGTTCCCCAAGGATATCGAGGCGCTGTTTAATCTGGTCGAGGTCGGCACGCCCGTCGCCATCATCGACGAGCCGTATAAACTGGGCTGGCGCGGGCGCGAGCTGTTTGTTGAAATGCCGCCCGGCAAGAAAAACGCGGCGGAGCGCAAGGCCGCCATTGCCGCCATCACGCGCGCGATTGCCAAATTTACGGCGGGGCAGGCAACCATCGATACCGAGGCGCTGGCGCAGGCGGTTGTGGCATCCGATGGCATTCCGGTTGTGGTCGGCAAGCGCGGCTTTGGCAGCAGCGTTGCGTCGTCTGTCCGTACAATGTTTCAGGAATAATTACGCGGCGGCGGCGGCATCCATGCCAATCGCGTGCAGCCAGTCGGCTGTCGGCACAATCAATTTACGCGCCGCCAGATCCATCAGCCCCATCGTCAGGCTCGCTTCAAAACACAGCTGGTTCGTTTCGTTATAGATATTCTGCTCCATCACGGCGATTTTCTTCACATACGAAACCGTCTGCGTTTCGATGCGGATTTTCTGGCGCAGGGTCAGTTCGCGCGTGAAGCGGACGGTAAAGCCCAGAATCACCGGCCCGATTTTTTTCGCCTTGATGCTTGGAATGTCATAGCCGCGGTTGGCGATGATATCCCAGCGCGCTTCTTCGAGGATTTCAAGATAGGTCGCGTTGTTCACATGCCCGAATGTGTCAAGATGACGCTCCAGCACAGTGAGCGGATACGTGAATTTTTGAGATGGTGTCATGCCCTGCGCCCCTTCGCGATAACGGGGCATTCTAGCAACAAAGCCGTCGTCGCCGCAACGGGGGCTAATCCGGGTCCCCTGCCCGCTCCAGCAACCCGCGCCCTGCATCGGTCAGCACGAACTGCCCCGCGCCAAACCGCAGCGCAAGGTTTTTGGCCACCAGCAAATCGGCATGCAGCACGTTCAGGAACGCCGCATGTCCGTCGCTGATCCGGCCCAACGCCCTGAGGGCGCGCCATTCATTTTCATCCAGTTCATTCATGCTTTTTAAAAAGTTAAGTGGTGATCCGCCAGCCGGGCAAGCAGACTTTAAAAAAAAGTAAGCGACATCTAAAAGAAGCCGCCCGCGGATCACCAGTCTTTAAATTAAGTCACGACCAGCTCTCGCGCACCCTAAAACAACAGATATTTTATTACAATTACCCGCATGTCACAAAATGTTACAGAAATGTTACAAACGAACGGCGGATGGTGGAATAACGGCATAATCCACCGCACGCCGCAACATCGCGGGGGTTACGTAATGGCGGTGGGTGTAGTCGATGGCGGCCATGTACAGGCGGCCGAAGGCGTTCTTGCAATGCACGCGCGTGCCCAGCATCACCTGTGCCGCGCCGTCCTGCATATCGACGCTGACGCAGGAACGGAAGGTCAGGTGCTTGTCATCCGCGCCCAAGATAACCTCGGCGCGGGTGTCGTTCGCGCTCACCAACTGGTCGATCACGGGGTACTGCCCCATGAACAGGTTATCGTTGCGCGGCGACAGCAGCGATGAAACGGGGCAGCCTAATGGTGACGTGCGCAAGCCCAGCGGCTTCACCAGCATATTGCGGAACGCCATCAGGCTGGCGACGCCCTGCGGCGCGTTCAGCAAAAAACCGTCCAGCACGGCGGCCAGCAATTTCGACGCCGGCATGTTTTTCGGCGCATCGGCGATCGTAATCCGGAACGTATCATCGTGATGGATTTTGACGTCGTTCAGATGGCGGCGCAGCAGCGATGTTTCGGGCGCGGCGGGCAGTTCGTCAACCGCGCGCAAGGCATCGGATTTATACCCCGATGCGTCATGCCAAGCACCCCATGCGCCGCGCAAAATCCCCGCGCTGCCGCGCACGGTGTTGCAGACGATGCGGTGGAATGTGCCTTCGGGCGCGTCGAGCGACAAAGTGGTGGTCACAACCGATGCCGCATCGAAATCGCGCGCGCTTAACAACGACGCGACGCTGTCCGGCAATAATTCGGTGAGCGACGGGATGCTGGCATCACCTGCCAGCACCTGCTGTTTCAATTCAGGAGACAGGTTGCCGCCCAGTTCATTGGTATGGCAGGACAGCGCGAAGAACACCGGATGCAGCGCGTTTTTCGACAGCGGCGAAAACTGGTGCCATGTTTCCCCGCCGAAGCGCACGGTGAACATGCAATCGGGCGGGATGTTGACGAAGCGCAAAGACCGCAGGAAACTGCGCGGATCGGTCGCCTGCTGCGCATCGCTCGCCGAGGAAAAGCGCAGCTGCGCCCCGCCGCTGCCCGATATCGCTGTAAAAATGCGATGCCCCGCATGGCGGTGGAACGGATGCCCCCGGGGCCCGACCGCAAAGGAATAAAGCGCCGTCGCATCCCCCTTCGCAAAATCCGTCGCACCGAGTTTCGCGGAGGGTTCATCCAGCTCGTCAATAAACGCCCCATGCTGCAGCTGCCGCGAGACAACCGACGCGAACAAATGGTTCCCCGCCCCATGCCCCAACTGCGCAATCAACGACACCTCCACCGCCACCCCACCCGTTTCAGACGGAATGCGGAGCGAGGGGAAGGTGGTGATGACTTGGGTTTGGTGGTGCATAGGATATTCTTAGTTTTAATGTAAAAATGAGCAAGGAGAAAATATTAGCTTAAATTCACATACGCTGGAGTTCGAATACTTCGCCTCCTCCCCCTGCTTGGTGTGAGAATAATAACACCTTTTCAAAATCAAAGCTGAACTTCCAGTTTAGTAAATCTTCTGGTCGGACATTAACTTCTCCCGGCCCCATAAATTGATCATTAATGATTAACAGCCATACACGATCAGATTTTTTCTGATATTCACGAATATGATTGTTCTTTTTCGAAATGGTTTCGCGGATCATTTTCTCCGACGCAACTATTGTGCTGAAAGCTCTTATGCATTGCCAACGACCTTCAGGCTCAATTCTTTCTTCAGCAGGATAAACGCCAATGTGAGTGTATGGCTTGGGAAGCATACCCATATTTGAAATATCATTTTTTGTAACGAATTCTAGAAGGTCTTTACTCAAGGACTTACGTTTAAAAATATCTACTTCCAAAGAAAAGGTTACAACGACATCCAAGGGCTTCGAGGGAAAAATCTTATTATAAGATGCTTTAGCGTCGTCGACAGCGCCAGTTAATTTTCCAGCTAAGGCCCTAGGCTCCTCAACGGATAATTCCGTCAACTCAATTCCAATACTTCCCTGACTAGTCTTTATTACAATATCCGGTCTCTCTAAGTACAACACTTCCCCATCGGGAAGTATCGAAGAAATACTTTGCGCTTTTTCGAAATAATAACTTTCGATTTCTTTTTTCTTGAAAGTTTTCTTTTCATGCCAATGCAAAAAATGTTTTTTTACAACGAGACGTGTCATTGAAAATAATTTAAGGAATCAAGCCTTCACCCCAACAACTTAATCTCCACCGCCGACGTCTTCCCGTCCTGCGTCTGCAACTCGTAACTCACGCGCTGGCCGGGGGTGATGGTGTCGATGCCGCCTGCACGAAGTGCAGAAACGTGGACGTAGACGTTGTCGCCGCCGTCTTGCGGGCGCAGGAAGCCGTAGCCTTTGTCTTCCTTGAACGAGATGATGCTGCCGGTGGGCATGGGTGTTGTTCCTTTTCAAAAAAAATTCGCGCTTGCCACGCGATGCCATTAAAAAAGCCCCCGTCGCGCGGGGGCTTTTTTAATGGCGGAGACGAGAGGATTCGAACCTCCGATAGGTTGTAACACCTATAACGGTTTAGCAAACCGCCGCCTTCAGCCGCTCGGCCACGTCTCCGCAATTGGAAGGCAAGTGGTGGCATCATATATGGATGCGGGGAAGAATCCAAGATTCTTCGACAATTCGGGTTAAATGTTTGTTTTCAGGGGTTAAGCGTCACTTTCACGCGTCACCCCCGCCTTGCGCGGGGGTCCAGAAGGCAGTCCTGCCGTCATGACTCAAGTCACGAGACGCGCTGACACGCTACTGGATGCCCGCGCAAGGCGGGCATGACGAAAGGGAGGGTTCAGGCCTGTTTGTTGCAGAGCGCGCGGGCGTTGGCCACGATATTTTCGGGATTCAGGCTGCCGAAAACCATGCTGGTGACGCCCTTCGTGCCGATCACGAAGCGGATATTGTCGGCGGGGTTGCCGACGGTGTCGATATGGCCGGAGGCGAGGCCTTTTTTAATCAGCACGGCCTTGCCGTTGTCATGCGCGTAGTCGATGACTTCCTTGGCAGCCGTATCCGATTTATTGTATGCGACCATCACGCAATCCGACAGCGCGGCCGCCAGTTTGCCGCCTTCGATGGAATAGGTTGATACGCCGAAGCTGCCGATTTTGCCTTCATCGCGCAGTTTCGCCAGCGTTTCCAGCACAGCGGTATCCTTCACGACCTGTACATCGTCGCGGTTGCTGTGCACCAGCACGCAATCGATATAGTCTGTCTGCAGGCGGCTCAGGCTGCGCTCCACGCTCATGCGGGTATGCGCGGCGGTGAAAATGTATTCGGAATTCTTGCCGTCGAATTCTTCGCCCGTTTTGGTCATCAGGAAGAAACGTTCGCGGCGCCAGCCCATCAGGTTGCCGAGGCGTTCTTCGGCAGCACCGTAAGCAGGCGCGGTATCCAGCAGGTTGATGCCGCAATCCAGCGCAAGGTCGAGTATCGAAGTAATTTCGGCATCCGTCGGCAGCGCAAAGCCTTCGCCGCCCGGATATTTCACGCCGGTGTTGCGGCCGAATTTCACTGTGCCCAAGCCCAGCGGGCTGACATCGCGCCAGGGGAGTCGCTGCGGCTGGAGGAGTTCGGTTGCCATGGGTTGTGCGATAACTTGGGTCATGAAAGGGCCTGCTTGCTTATCGTGATATATGTTCGGGTAGAGATTCTATAGCGCATTTTTTGTCATAAAGCCAGCCTAGCGAACCGTTGCGCGCCCCGCCCCCGAGGATGCGCTGAATACCTGCCAGATATCCATTTGATATTATATAGATTTAATACACGTTATGTAAATAACAATCGCCACGCTCAATGGTTAAAGCTTGCGCCAGATCGCGGTTTCCCACGGGTACTGCCCGATTCCGGCCTTTGGCAGCGGGGGCGGCGCGTCCTTGGCGATGGGGTGGATGTCCTTGTCCTTCAGCCATTCGAACACACGGTCCGACAATGCGGGCGCAAAAGTGAGCTTGGTCGGCCATGCCATCAGCACCTTGCCGCGCTGGTGCACGAACGGGCCGGGCGGAAGTGCGCCGGTCGCGTCATACGGTTCGGCGCGGTCACCTGCCCATGTTGCCCATTCGCGGTGTTCCCAATCGATATCGGGGAAGACCGCCTGCAATTCGGATTTGGCGAAGGCGATGGTTTCGTCCTCGGTCAGTTTCGCCCCCTCCTCCGCAACCGCGCCGCCCAGATACCAGACATAGCCGCCGGTTTTCAGCGGGTGGCTGGTGACAGTCATGCGCGGTTTCGGGTTGGCGGTGATGCCGTGGCCATACAGCGGATATTTCATGCTGCGCACCATCACCTGCCGCAGGGGGCGGCGCTGCGCATGTTTGTCCTTCACGCGCAGCAGTTCCAGCGCGCGTTCATTCCCCGTGCCGGCGGTGAAGATGATCAATTGCGCGCGAAAGACCATGCCATTCACGGCGACCTGCCCGTCGGGCAGAATCTCGGTCACCTCGCCCTGCAGCAAACGGCCTTCCAGTTTTTTCGCCAGCGTTTCGACCAGCGATTTCACGTCCAGCACTTTTTCGGGCAGTTCGAACACCGGCCCCTTGAATTTCTTTTTTTCCTGCAGCACATCGGGAAATTCTTCGCGCTTCAGTTTCTTGGTCGATGCATTCACGATTTTGGCCGCGCCCATCACGGCGGCGGTCGACAGCACCGATCCCGCCGGCCACATGACTTGCGTGTCGCTCAGGAATTTTGCGCCGGTCAGGTCGATCTCGCCATAGCCGTCGAAGCTGGAATCCCACCGCTCCGGCATTTTGGCGAGGGATGATGCATGCCCCGTCACCGCGCCCTGCAGCACGTATTTCTGGCCGCCATGGATCATGCCCTGCGATGCCAGCGTCTGCACGCCGCCCAGCTTGTCCTTCTCGATCAAAATCACGTTGTAATGGGCGCGCAGCAGCGTGTTCGCGAGCCACAGGCCCGCAATGCCGCCGCCGAAGACGATCATGTCGTATATATATGTCTTCGGTTTTTCTTCTGTCATGGCTTCGCTGGCAAATCGATGAATCGGGACAGTATCTCCGGCGGCAAGAATAACGGAAGCGCGATCAGAAACGCAAGCCCGCCCCAGATCAATTGTTCCTTCACCGTCCTTTCCTTCCAGATCAGCGCGGAGAGGACAAGGATAACCGGTTTCGTCAGCGCCTGCGTAATGACCACCACTGTCACAGGGTTAATCGTCACCTGCTGGTAAAATTTCACCAGTTCCGTCGCCGCATATAATATGCCCGCGAGCGCCGCATTGCGCGTCAGCATCGCGGCGCGGAAATTGGCGGGGGTGCGTAAATTCCACGCGACCGCCATCACCAAAACAACCAGATACGACACGACCAGCAGCGCGTACCAATTGGATTCCCGGGTAATCACCTGATCGAGCGTCGACAGGCCTGCCGAAATCAGCACCAGTTTCGCATAGGCCAGCCGCCCGCGCCTGTCCAGCTCCGACAAATGCCCCTTCAGGAAAAACGTGACCGCCAGCGCGCAAAGCGCAAAACCGACGAACAATTCATGCGGCATCAGCCGTTCGCCGAAAAAGCTGTTGGACACCGTCATGATGCCGACCGCCATGGGTGTGACGTAATGGCGCGACGACAGCGACACCTTCATCAATTCCTGCGACAGCACGAACAGGTAACACAGCAGCCCGCCCTTCAGGACGGTGAGGGCGAGGATGACAGGGTTCGCCATGAACTTGCCCCAACCCTCCAGCCACAGATGACCGAACATGGGCGAGGTGGCGGCAAGGCCGGCCAGCGTCCAGACGCTGATGAACAACGGCGCGGTGCGGTGATCGAGCGTGACGGAACACACCTTCAGCGTCACGAGATGGAGAATCGTGAGCCCGAACAGCAGCGCCAATAACAGGTGCCCGATATCCACTTTTGGCCTTTAGGTTACGGAAACTAAAAAGGGGTCATCCCCTATCCCCTTCAAACTATGCCGTTAATTAGGACTGCTCAACGTAATTTGACATTTTCTGGGGTTTTGCTAGATTATGACATTATTGATAATCGATTTGAAAGGCTGAACGCCGTTTCCGTGACAGTCGCGGACGGCAAAAAAAGCATGAAACAGTACAAGCTGAGCTATCCGATCCAGCTCGAAAATACTTCCGGTGGTTTTTGCATGACCCCGCTTTCCATCATGAACCAGATGGACGATGCCCGTAAATCCGCCCTGACTGCGCTGCGCGCATTCATCAAATCCGAAGGCGTTGAATCCGACGTGCGCGCCATCACCAGCCCCGCCGATGGCGGCCTCAATATCTGGTGCAGCGAAACGGTCGCAGCGAAACTCCGCACCGCGCCATTCCTCAGCAAGGTCGAAGAACTCTCTGCCGCCAACCAGAGCAAACCCAGAGTGCCGCCGTCGCGCAAGGCCGGGGGTTTCTGATGGCCGCGAAGAAGGATTTCAACGACAAGGCCAAAAGCTACCTCTACACCGTCAGCGTGCGCCCGAAATATTCCCGCAAGGCGGATTTCACCCAAGACATCACGGACACCGTCGCCCGCATCCGCGAGCTGGCGCGTGACGAAGGATACGACCGCAGCATCCGGATCAAACTGGATGACGGGTCGCTGAACAAGGTCGGCATTTTCTTCATGAACGCCCCCGAAAAATTCGCCAGCAAGGTGAAAAAGGTCGAGGGCGTGCAGTACGTCGAAAAGCCGGAGGGCGGCAAAGCCGTCCCCGCGTCCAAAAAGAATGGGCGCAAACCTTCCCGTTAACAACTATTGGAGATTTCGTTGAGCCAGTTTCCGGACTTGCGTAGAATTTTTGAAGTCACTTACGTCCCCCCTGCCAGCGGCGATGCCGTCGGCACCCCCGGAAAAAGCCTCAGCGTCCATCACGTTATGCGCTATGCGCGCGACTGCCACAAACAGCTCCTCAACCACCTGTCGAATGAAAACCTGCTGGACGGCACGGGCGAAAGCTCGGTTGTCGAGAGCGAGACCAAGACGGTCATCGAATGCACCGGCATGGTCATCGAACGCATCCGCGCCCTGCCCTATGTCGAAAACGTCACCGAAGCCCCCGCGCCCCGCGTGTACCAGTCGCAGCACGGCCGTTAAAAATTTCGTCATGCCCGCCTTGCGCGGGCATCCAGAAGGCAGTCCTGCCGTCAAATGACTCATGCCTCACGAGACGCGCGGACGCGCTACTGGATCCCCGCGCAAGGCGGGGACGTCCGTAAACGGTCACTTAAAAATCTTGTTCACCGTCTGCACAACGCGGTCGAAATGCGTGTCGGCGATGTGATGCGCGCCGGCATCGACGAGGTGCTGGACGGGGTGCATGCCCCAGGCGACGCCAATCGTATGCGCCTTTGACGCGCGGCCCATTTTCACGTCCATGGTGGTGTCGCCCACCATCACGGTTTCATCGGAATGGAATTTCAAATCGCGCATGACCGATAACAGCATGTCGGGTTCGGGCTTTTCCTTTTCCGAACGGCGCTTGATATCATCCCAGGTGCGGTAGGCGCTGAAATGCTTGTTCAGCTTGTAGTGGTCGAGCAGGTGCAGCAGCGGGGCCTCGCCCTTTGACGTGACGATAGCCAGCGTATGTCCCAAATCCTTCAGGTGCGTCATGGCATCCACAACGCCCTCGAACAGCAGCGGCGTCTTGTCGGCCTGCCCCAGCATCGACCATTCATCCATCCGCACGAAAGTATTCACAAGATGCCGCGCCTGTTCTTCCTTGTCGACGCCCCATTTGAAATCGTGGTTGTGGGGGTCGGAATAACCCTGGCGGATGGCCTCGTAAAACGGTTCCGGCAGGTTGTTTTCAAAACTGTATTCGCGGATCACGCGTTCGAACAGCCCGTAGCTGTCCAGAAAAGTGCCGTCTACGTCAAACACCACAAGCTTGGTCATGCCGCCATCTTCCTTTGCGCGGTGCGCAGGTCATAGCCGAAATCATGGCGCAGGTAACGCGCCGTTGTCGCGTCGAAAAATGCGCCGTTGTCGCCGGTGAAATAATCCGCGACGTTTTTGCGTTCTTCCTTGCGCACGACGATGGTCGTGATTTCGGGGTTGGGTTTTTCCGCCATTTTGTCGCGGCTGGCATCTGTCAATGCACGCGCGACCACGGCGGGAGTCACATTCTTGATTGCGAAGAAATCACAGACGCGGGAAAGGCTGCCGGCGGCATCCAATTTCATGTCTTCATATTTCAGCGGCATCACCGATTGAGGGTATTGATCGGCCAGCCTGCCCCATTCGTTCATGAACCGGATGCGCGACCAGATATCGCTGTGGAATGTGTCCTGCTTCACGTCGCCGCGCAGATAGGTGGCAAAATCGCAATTGCCGTAGTCGCCCTTGAAACGCTCGTAATGCGACACCAGCGATTCTTTCAAATCGCGCACCAGCACAAGATATTTCGGGTAATGCAGGAAAGGCAGTTTCAGCGTGAAGCCATGCGGATAACCATGGCTGTGCACGATCTGCGGGATATTTTTATACTTCGGCGGCGATTTGGTGTGGCCGATGATGCTGTCATCCTGGATATGCGCCAGCGGCGGCAGGTCGTACAGCTGGGCCAGCACGGACGCCAGCTGGTTCTTGATCCAGTGGCTGCCAGATTGCTGCATGGAAACGATATGGCCGTCGAAATTGCGGTGAAACAGCAGGCTGCCATTCGTCCAGCGACGGTTGAGCGTATAAAGCGCGAATATAAGGTCTGTTTTCGTCATCATTTTTTCATGCTCAGGCGCGCAACGAAATCTGCTTGAGCGTCTTGACCCAGCCCGCGCTGAATTCGGCGAATTCGCTGATGTCGCGATAGGCGAAACCGTCGCCATCGCGGAACACATGCGCGAACACATAACCATGCGCATGGCTGCCTTTGGGCGCAGCAATCTGCCTGACCAGCGCGTTCTTGTTCGTGCGGCTGCAGGCAAGGCGCACGGATGCATTTGGTGTTTCGCTTAAACTGTAACGCCCGTCGGTTTCGACGATGAAAAAGAAATGCACATAATCGTCCGGCAGGCCCCGGGTTTCAACGAAGGCCTGTTCGTCGTCGCTCGATCCTGCCGATCCGTGAATCTGGTCGCCGCTGTGATAGACTTTTTTAGACGCGTCGGAATAATTGCCTTCTTCCGGCCCGATCACGCATTTCAGGTTCATGCCCGCATCGAACACGTAGCAGGACAGGTCAAGGTCATAGCGACCCGCATCGTCGACCGACTTGCCGTCCGATACGCCGCGGCGATAAAGGTCCGGCGCGCCAAGCCGGATGAGCGACAGCACGAGAATGCGGAAGATGTGGAAAGGAAGCTTGAAGAAATAGAAAACATCGTAATGCCCGTTTTCATCCTTCAGCTGCGGCACATGCACGCGCAGCTTGCGGAACTGTGTCGGGCCCCAGCTGAGGCCGACCAGAAAACGGCGGTCGCCTTCGGGTGCGATCTGCAACGGAAGGGACGGGCCCTTTCCGGCAAAATGGGAATGCGCCGCATCGGTTTCAACCAGTTTTTTTGCGGCTTCGCCAGACATGTCTATGCGCGCCCCAAATTCGGCAGCACCAGCGACCATTCGATGTTTTCATCGACGCAAGTATCGATATTCTGCACCTGCCAGCCCGTGCCCGCGCGGCTGACGCGGCAGAACACATAGTTGTATTTGCCGGGGCCGGCGATGGTGTTCTGCAGGTTGTTCGCGCCGGTCTTGGAATCGGCCAGACGCACAGACGGGTTGATGAATTGCGACAGGTCGTATTTGCTGTCCGATTTCACGACAAAAAACAGGTGCGCGTATTCATGCGGCAGGCTGGTTGTTTCGACATAGACGACCTCGTCGTCGCCGCCGCCCATGCCGCCCTGGTCTTCGCCCGTGTGGTAAATTTTGCGCGACGGGTCGAACAGCGCGTCGTTTTCGGTTTCCACGACCGCCTTCAGCAGGAAATCGGCATCGAACACATAGCAGCACAGGTCAAGGTCATAGGCATCCGAACCCTTGTCACGCCCCGCCTTGTCTTCCGTCTTGCGCAGGCGCGACGCGAACATGTCGAACGTAATCAGGTTGGCAAATGACAGGAAAAACACGCGCAGGAATTCGAACGGCGCGAACAGCGTATGCGCGACACGCGACACCGCATTGTCATCGGGCCCGTCGGCCAGCTTCACCTTGATCCCCGGCATTTCCGGCGGATCCCAGCTGAGCCCCACGAGGAAGCGTTTTGCGCCTTCCTGCGAAATCTTCAGCTCGGTCATGTTTCCCTGCGCGGGGCCGGTGACGATGGTCATTTATTCCTCCAGCTTTTTCTTCAGAAGATCGTTGACGATGCCGGGATTGGCCTTGCCGCCGGATTTTTTCAGCACGTTGCCCACGAAGAAACCGAACAGCTTGTCCTTGCCGCCCTTGTATTCCGCGATCTTGTCGGGGTTTTCGGCCAGCACTTCGTTGACGATCTTTTCAATCGCGCCGGTGTCGGTCACCTGTTTCAGGCCTTTTTCCTCGACGATCACGCCCGCTTCCTTGCCGGTTGCGAACATTTCGGCGAAGACTTCCTTGGCGATACGTCCGGAAATAGTGTTGTCGGAAATCAGCGCGACCAGCGCGCCCAGCTGTGCGGGCTTGATCGGGCTCTGGCGCAGTTCAAGGTCTGCCTTATGCAGCGCGCCCAGCAATTCGGTCGTGAGCCAGTTGGCGACAAGTTTCGCATCATGGCCAACGGCCGCTTTCTCGAAATACTCGGCGCGTTCTTTTTCCTGCACCAGAACGCTCGCGTCCTGCACAGACATGCCAAAGTCTTTAATGAAGCGGTGCTTTTTGGCATCCGGCAGTTCGGGCATGGTTTTGCGGATGTCGTCAATGAAATCATTGGCAACGGTCAGCGGCAGCAGGTCGGGGTCGGGGAAATAGCGGTAATCATGCGCGTCTTCCTTTGACCGCATGGAGCGTGTCGTGCCCTGCTTGGTATCAAACAGGCGCGTTTCCTGCACGATCTTGCCGCCGCCTTCGATCACTTCGATCTGGCGGCGTGCTTCGTATTCGATCGCCTGTTGCACGAAACGCACCGAGTTGACGTTCTTGATCTCGCAGCGTGTGCCCAGTTCCGCGCCGAATTTGCGCACGGATACGTTGACGTCGCAGCGCATCGAGCCTTCGTCCATGTTCCCGTCGCAGGTGCCGAGATAGCGCACGATGGCGCGCAGTTTCGTCACATAGGCGCCTGCTTCTTCGGGGCTGCGCATATCGGGCTTGGATACG
The DNA here is from genome assembly GCA_038247245.1 of Bdellovibrionales bacterium. GTDB lineage: Bacteria > Pseudomonadota > Alphaproteobacteria > Micavibrionales > UBA2020 > JAPWJZ01. The sequence continues at coordinate 74,671 of JBBRVE010000001.1, forward strand.
ATTTCCATCAGCGGGTTGCCGCTGCGGTTCAAATCCACATAGCTTTTCTGCGGGTGCTGGTCGTGCAGCGATTTCCCTGCGTCCTGTTCAAGGTGCAGGCGTTCGATGCCGATAACCTTGACGGTGCCATCGGCCAGATCGATTTCAATTTCGCCATTGCCCACGATGGGGTGCTGGTACTGCGAAATCTGGTAACCCTGTGGCAGGTCGGGATAGAAATAGTTTTTACGCTCGAACACCGACACATTGTTGATGACGGCGTTGAGGCCAAGGCCGGTCAGAACCGCCTTGGTCACGCATTCCTTGTTGATGACGGGCAGCATGCCGGGCATGCCCGCATCGATGGGGCTGACCTGACTGTTGGGTGCCGCGCCGAAATCGGCGGACGATCCCGAAAACAGTTTCGATTTGGTCAGCACCTGCGCGTGCACTTCGAGGCCGATCACGGTTTCCCAGTCGCCTGATTCGCCCTTGAGAATATATGTCATGTTACGGTTCCCCCTTACGCGGCTTTGACAAAATTGGACGGCACGGCGGTGAATTGCGCCGCATCCTCCAGCGTTTGCGAGACGCGGAACATCGTTTCTTCGTCGAACGGCTTGCCCAGCAATTGCAGGCCGAGTGGCAGACCATCACCGCTGAGGCCAATCGGAATCGACATGCCGGGCATGCCCGCCATGGATGCCGGAATGGTGAAGACGTCGTTCAGGTACATCGTGACAGGGTCTTGCGTGTTTTCGCCAATCGCGAAAGCAGGCGTCGGCGCGGTCGGCGTCAGCAGCACATCGCATTTTTGATAAGCGTTGACGAAATCCTGCCAGATCAATTTGCGCACTTTGCGCGCCTTGTTGTAATACGCGTCGTAATAACCGGCGGACAAAACGTAAGTGCCGATCAGGATACGGCGGCGCACTTCCTTGCCAAAACCGGCGGCGCGGGTTTTTTCGTAGGTGTCGATCAGGTTGTCACCCTCCACACGCTTGCCGAAACGCACGCCGTCATAACGGGCGAGGTTCGACGAACATTCGGCGGGGGCGATGACGTAATAGGTCTGCAAGGCATATGCGGTATGCGGCAGCGAGACGCTCACGATTTCCGCGCCCGCGTCCTTCAGCATCTGCACGCCCTTGTCCCACATCTCGAGGATTTCGGGGTTGGTGCCGTCGATGCGGTATTCCTTCGGCACGCCGACCTTCAGACCCTTCACACCGGATTTCAGGAGCGCGGTGTAATCGGGCACGGGGCGGTTGACGGAGGTGGAATCTTTCGGGTCCCAGCCCGCCATCGATTTCAGCAGCAGCGCGCAGTCTTCGGTATTGCGCGCAAACGGGCCGGCCTGATCGAGCGACGACGCAAACGCCACGATGCCGAAGCGGGAGCAGCGGCCATAGGTCGGCTTGATGCCCGTGATGCCGCAGAACGCCGCAGGCTGGCGGATCGAACCGCCGGTATCGGTGCCGGTTGCGCCCATCGCGATGCGCGCGGAAACGGCAGCGGCAGAACCACCGGAAGACCCGCCGGGGACGAGGTCTTTATTGTCGCCCTTGCGTTTCCACGGGTTGATGACGTTGCCATAGCCGGATGTGGTGTTTGACGATCCCATTGCGAATTCGTCAAGGTTCGCCTTGCCCAGCGTGATGGTGCCGTCTTTTTTCAGGTTGCCGGAAACGGTCGATTCATACGGGGGCTTGAAACCCTCGAGGATGCGGCTGGCGGCGGTCGTCTGCACGCCTTCGGTGCAGAACAAATCCTTCATCGCAATCGGAATGCCGTCGAGCGGCAGCGCCGTGCCCTTGGCATAACGTTCATCCGATGCCTTCGCCTGTTCGCGCGCGGTATCGAAAGTTTCGGTGATAAAGCAGTTCAAATGGCGTGCGGCTTCGGATGCCTTGATATGGGCATCCACCAGCTCGACTGCCGTGAATTCTTTTTTACGCAGACCCGCGAGCGCGGAGGCGATGGTATGGTTCGTAAGATTGGTCATTGTTCTCTCTACCGCTCTATCTTTCTAAACTCGAAAATATTTCCTTTGCTATGACATGCTCCCTGATGTCGCATGTCATTCCACCACTTTCGGGACGACGAAAAATCCTGCGGCCTGTTCCGGCGCGTTGCTCAGGATCTTGTCCTGCATGCCGCCATCGGTCACCACGTCTTCGCGCTCGAACAGCTGCATCTGCACGACGGAGGTCAGGGGTTCGACACCGTCGGTATTGACCTTGTCGAGTTCCGCGATCATCGTGAGAATGCTGGAGAGTTCCTTGGTCAGGACTTCTTTTTCGTCCTCGGTCACCTTGATCCGCGCGAGGCGCGCGATTTTCGTGACCGCGTTTTTATCGATAGACATCACACCGTTCCTTATTTAAATAATATCGTTAAAGAAATTAGCATGCCCCTTGTATCAATTAAAGAACTGAGACTCCTGCTCCCCCCCAAAACACGGCTGTTGGGGATGGATCACAGTCCCAAAATGCTGGGTTTGGCGCTGTCGAACCCCGACCTGACGATTGCCACGCCGCATAAGACGCTCGATAGCGGCAAGTTTACGGAAAATGTGAAGGCGCTTGTCCCCCTCTGTCGCGAATATAACGTGGGCGGCTTCCTGATCGGCCTTCCCATAAACATGGCGGGCGAGGAAAACAAGCGGTCGGAATCGGTGCGCAGCTTCGCCGGCAACCTGATCCGCGCCAAGGCTGATCTGGGCTTTGATCCGCTGATCGCCTTCATGGATGAACGCCTGACGACATTTGCCGCCGAAGATTTCATGGATGAACAAGGGCTCAGCCACAAACAGAAAAAACAAAACGTCGACCGCATGGCCGCCGCATATATTTTGCAAGCCGCGCTCGACATCATGCAAAAGGAACAAAACAATGGCTGACAGCTGCACCATCTTCGCCCGCGACCTTGAAATCATGGCCCGCGTCGGCATTTTCCCCATCGAGAAAAAAGCCCCGCAGCACCTGATCGTGAATGTTGACATCACGTTCAGGCGTACCCGCCGCAAGGGCAAGGTGGAAACCATCAAGGACATCATTTCCTATGGCGACGCCGTGACCATCGTGAAGGATGTAGCGGCGGTGCAGCATTGGGATCTGCTGGAAACCTTCGGCGATGAAATCCTCGACCGGATTTTCAAGGACAAGCGCGTGGTCGCCGCCGAAGTGACGATTGAAAAAACCAAGCCCTATTCGCCCGTGAAAAACCACATGAAGGGCGTGAACACGCTGGGCGTGACGCTGGTGCGGACGCGCTAGTTCTTACGCAACACCTTATAAATCGCAGCTGAATCCAGCTCCCCGTCGCCGTTTTTAATGACCGCGCCGAGGTTGAGGGTGGCGAGCGTGGCGGCGGGCAGCGCGACGCCGGCCTTTGCCGCTGTCTCCATCACAATCGCCATGTCCTTGGCGTGCAGCTTCGCCTTGAAGCCCGGCTTGTAATCATTCGTCAGCATGCGGTTGCCGTGGATATCCAGCACCTTCGATGCCGCAAAGCCGCCCAGCAATGCCTCGCGCACCTTGGCCGCATCGACGCCGCATTTTTCGGCGAGCAGCATGGCCTCCGCCACCGCCTCGATGCTGACGGCAATCACGACCTGGTTGCAGGCCTTCGCCACCTGCCCCGCGCCCGATGCGCCGACATGCACGATATTCTTGCCCATCTTTTCGAAATAGGGTTTCACGCGCGTGAATGCGTCAACGGTACCGCCCGCCATGATCGACAGCGTGCCCGCAATCGCACCGGTTTCGCCGCCCGATACCGGCGCATCGACGAGATCAATGTTGCGCGCCTTCAGCTTTGCCGCAAATTCGCGCGTCGCATCGGGGGAAATCGTGGACATATCCACGACAACCGCGCCCGCCTTCGCGCCCTCGACCACGCCACCCGCGCCGAAAATCACATGCTCCACATCCGGCGTATCCGACACACAAATAAAAATAACATCGGCGTTTTCGGCGACTTCCTTTGGCGTAGCGCAAACCTTCGCGCCCTCCGCCTTCAGCGCATCGCCGCGCGATGCCGTGCGATTATAGACGGCGACATCAAACCCCGCCCGTTTCAAATTCCACGACATCGGCAACCCCATGATGCCAAGGCCGATGAAATCCAGTTTTTCTGTCATTTTATAAATCCCTTTTCTTTGTCACCCCCGCGTTGCGCGGGGGTCCAGAAGGCAGTCCGGCCGTCATATGACTCAGATGTTCACCAGACGCGCGGACGCGCTACTGGATGCCCGCGCAAGGCGGGCATGACGACTTGTTAAATCTTCGGCCCTTTAATATCCGGCTTTTTGTAGGGCTTCAAGCCCATCTTGTCGAGGGCGGTGTCGAGGACTTTGGCATCCAGCGGCACGAGTTTTGCGGAACGGGTGTAGAGCAGCGCGGCCTTGATTTCTTTATCAGGGTAAATCTGTTGAAGCGCGAGGCGGTAGGCCGCCATCTGCATCACATATTTTTCCGACACGTCGCCCGCGTTTTTCGGCGGTTTCACGCTGTTCTTGAAATCGATGACGATGACTTGCTTGTCGTCCACCACAAGGCGGTCGATCTGGCCGGACATCATCTGTTTCTGGCCGTCCTTGTCGAACAATCCGGTCAACGATACTTCGGCGCGCGAATTGGGGCCGAACAGCGCGCCGAATTCGGGGTCGTTCAAAATTTTCATGACTTCCTTGGCAGCGGCGTCCTGATCCTTCGCGGTCAGCCCGTGCACAGGCTTGCCCAGATATTTGCGGGCGGCGGCATCGCGCTCATCCGGCGGCAATGCGGGCAGGAATTCGAACAGTTCATGCACCACGGTGCCAAGGCGACGGTGATAGGTTTCACGCTCGGCCTCCAGCGGCGATGGCGCGGCGTAATCGTCGTTGCTGGCCTTGTATTCCGACGGGCGGAATTTTTTCACGGGCGCATCCGCCGTTTTCGGCGCATGGCGCGCCCAGATGGGAATGCCGACGGGTTTCGCCTTGCCCAGCGGTTTCAAGCCATCCGGCTGCGGCTTCGCCGTCTGTTTCACGCCGAAGCGCAGAATGGTCTGGCCGTCATCCAATGCGGGTTCGCCATCAACAGCGGCCGGAACGGGTGCGGCAGCCTTGTCAAAATCTGCGGCTGCGGATTTGTTATCGTTCGCGGCGGGCGCGGCGGGCGGCTTGATGACCTGCACATCGTCTTTCAAATTCTGCGCGATACCCTTGCGGATCAGCGAATACCAGCTTTTTTCTGAATCCCGTTCGGAATTCTGGTGGCCGTAGACATACAACCGGTCGGCGGCACGTGTCATGGCGACGTACATGAGGCGGCGGAATTCGCGGTCGCGTTCCAGCTCGGCCTTGGCGCGTTCGTGGGCGAAATTTTTGCTTTCAAGGTCGGAACGCGGCACCCAGAGCGGCACATCGCGTTCATCATCCGGCCACAGGAAACGCGGGCGGGCGCGGTTGTTGTCTTCCGGCAGACCTGTCGTATCGGGCATAATCACGATGGGCGATTCAAGGCCCTTCGCGCCATGCACGGTCATGATATGCACGCGCGGCGCTTCGGGGTTGAGGTTGATCTCGCGCTTCACCTCCGCCTCGCCGGCATCGAGCCATGCCAAAAATCCCTGCAGCGAGGGTGTATGGATTTTTTCGTATTTCTCCACCGCGTTCAGGAATTCCACCAGCGGGTCTTCGGCTTCGAAACCCAGACGGCCGAACATTGCGTTCAGGCCGGATTTCGCATTGCCGGGCGCGGGGTTCATGAGGATGGAGGAATAGAATTCATACGGGCGTTCGCTGTTCAGCCTGCCCTGCAGGCCGGAGAGGTATTCAAACGCTTCACGATACGGTTTCGCGGCGGCGTCCTTGCCCTTGCTGCGCTTTTCCAGCGCGTCCCACAGCGTGCCGGGGCGGTTGATCGCCAGATCTTCCAGCTGCTGGTCGCTCAATCCCAGCAGCGGCGATTTCAGCAGCGCGGCCAGTTTGTAATCATCTTTCGGGAACAGCAGAACTTCGCCCAGCGCAACCAGGTCCATCACGGCAATCTGTTCGCGCAAGGACATACGATCCGCACCTGCCACGGGAATGTCGCGTTTTTTCAGTGCGCGCACCATTTCATCCACAAATCCGGAACGGCGGCGCACAAGGATCAGGATATCGGCGGGGTTGATCGGGCGTTTGCGCGATTCCAGTTCTTCGCCGCTATCCAGCCATTCCTTGATCTGGTCGGCAATCTTGTCGGCCATCTGCGCCGAGGTATCATTCCCCGGTTCCATCTGCAGCGGCAGCGACCACGGCTGCGCGGGTTCCTGTTCGGTCGGGCGCAGAATCGGATGCACCTCCACCACGCCCGCCTGACCCTTGCGGAACGGCGTGTGGTGGACTTGCTTTTCTTCCGTATCGCCCTTGAAGAACAAACCGTCCGACGCATCGGGGTTGGCGAAAACCGCGTCAACGGCCTGCGTCACGGCGGGGGATGACCGGAAAGCGATTTCCATGTCGACTTCGCGCCATTTGCCACCCGACTGTTTCACAAGGTCGGAGAAGATTTTTTTATTGGTCGCGAATTCCTTGGGGTCGGCGCGCTGGAAACTGAAGATCGACTGTTTTTCATCGCCGACGACGAAAATGGTGTTGTCTTTCGATTGCGTGCGCGCGGGGTTCGTGAAGAATTCGCGCGCGATGGACGTCACCAAATTCCACTGGTCGGGGTTGGTGTCCTGCGCTTCGTCGACCAGAATATGCTTGATATTACCGGGCAGTTTTTGCAAAACCCAGCCCGCCGCATCGGTTTTATTCATCATCTGGTTCGCATGATGCACAAGGTCGTCGTAATCGAGCAGGTTATGGCTGCGTTTTTTCTCGGTGTATTTCTCCAAAATCGCGCCGGTCAGGCGCAGGATGGATTCCGTGCCGCGCGCGACGTTCATGGTGACAATCGCTTCGATGCCCTGCATCAAACGCTGTGCCTCGCGCTCCAGCGCGTCCTGCGCCGCCGACGTGCCCTTGGTCGTCAGGCGCTTGCGCATTTCCTTTTCCTTGGTCAGGAAAACGCTGACGTAATCATAGAACAATTCGCTGCGTTGCTCGGGGTGCAAAATCCACGCCTTGATCATCTTGGCTTTTTCGAGGTCGCTGGCCGTGCCGCCCGCCAGAATATCGGCCGCATCCTTCAGCGCCTTGATATCGGGCGGGTTGCCGCCCAGACCCAGGCCGGAGTTCAGCTGCTGCATCATGATGCCGGTATCAAGGCCCTTGGGCGCTTTCAGGTGCGTGTAAACCGCATCGATTGTTTCTTCGACGCCGCCATGTTTTTCGAGCGTCGCATACAGCTGCCCGCGGCGATAGGTGAGTTCGCCGACCAGCGCGGAGAAATCGTCTTCCGATACTTCGGGCGTGATGAGGTTGACGGCGCGGGCAAGCGCGGTGTTGGGGTCGCGCTGGATCTGGCGCAGCACGTCTGCCTGCGCTTCGCGCAGCATTTCGGATGATGTCTGTTCATCCATCACGTCGAAATAGGGCGGGATGCCGGATTCGATGGGGAAACGGCGCAGCAGCGATTGCGAAAACGAATGGATGGTCTGGATGCGCATGCCGCCATAGGCGTCGAGGAATTCGGCGAACATCTGGCGCGCGCGCGTCACTTGCGCTTCTTCCGGCTTGCGCCCTGTCAGCTTGGTGAGTTTTTCGACCAGCACCGCTTCGTCGCAGGTCGCCCAGTTGCTCAGCTCGTCGCGGATGCGGTTGGTCATGACCGAGGCGGCGGCGCGGGTGAAGGTGATCGCCAGAATCTGATCGGGCTTCGCGCCGTTGAGCATCAGGCGCAGCGTGCGGTCGGTCAGTACTTTGGTCTTGCCGGTGCCGGCGGAGGCGGAAACCCAGACGCTGGCCGTGGGGTCGGAGGCCTGACGCTGCACCACGTTCGGGTCTGGACGGCGGCGGTTGTCGGCGTCTTTTTTGCTCTGCGGCGATTGTTTATCGGGGGTTGCCATCATTTGCCTCCCTTGCCGGCAGCGGGGGAGCGGCGCGTGGTAGTTTTCTTGGTGTTCTTTTTCGCACCCTGCTGCTTCACGGTCGACCATTCGCCGACGCGGGACAGGTGTTCATAGTTGTTATAGCGCGGCGCGAATTCGGGGCGCGGGGTGGCCAGATACGGAGTCTCTTTTTTATTAAAGGCCTTCACCAGTTCGCCAACGCCTTTTTCGGCCTCGTCCATCAGCTGCTTCACATCGCCGCGCACGATCGTCACATCGGCGGCGGGGCGGCCGCCCGACAGTTTCCAGTATTGCAAATCGCCCACTTCGGTCGCATCGATGCCTTCGAAACCGCCGCTATAAGCAATCAACGCCTCCAGCGTCAACTGCGGCGACATGCCAAGGGCGACGTTTTTCTGCGTGGGGATGCCGCCGGTTTTATAATCGATGATAACCGCCTGACCGTCTTCGTTGCGGTCGACGCGGTCGGCGATGGCGGTCAGCGTGAAGATTTCGCCGTCGCCCATGTCGATATTCAGCTTGCCCTGCACTTCGGTGCCGAGGTTTTTCGTCATTTCGCGGCGCTCCGCCTCGAACTTGACGAACCATTTGGCGATACGCTGGAAACGCGGCATCCAGAAGGATTGCACATAGGGGTTGTTCATGCGTGTCTTGAAGGCGTCTTCGCCCATCTTGATCAGCTCGTCATAGGCGTTGTCGGGCAGCTTGTCGGGGAATTTTTTCATGAAGGCGTCGAGCGCATCATGCGTGAACGTGCCGCGCTCCGAAACGCTGGGGTTCGCATCCAGCGGGTCGCGCGGGCGGATTTTCAGGATGTATTTCGCATACACGGTATAGGGATCGCGCATCAGCGATTCAACCGCCGTCACCGGCAGTTTTTTCGGGCGCGCAGAAACCGGCGGCGTGGGCGCGGGCGGTGCAATCGGTGTTACATCGGGCGGCGTGTGCATCGCCTGGTTGATTTCCAGCAGCTGGTTTTTGCCGTTCAAATCATCCTTCAGCCCCGCGCCCTTCAGCACCATCATCAGGCGCGTGAGGAACGGCGACGAAACGGTGGGCGCATCGCCGGAGCGCATGGAGCGCGACAGCAAAACATCGGGGCTGGCGATCATCTGCGTGAACTGGTGCGCGGCATGGCCGATGGTTTCTTCGGCGGGCGGCAGGCCCATCGCCTTCACCATATCGGGCGACAGCCACGGGTTGACATCGGGACGCGCGGGCCAGCTTTCGTCGTTCAGCCCGCCCATGATGACGATATCGGCCTTGATCAGCTTCGCCTGTTCGGGCGTGACGATACGGAGCGTCGGATGCGGCGACATCGCGGGCTGGAAGCTGACCGCACGCATCAAACCCTGCAGCACGTCAACGTAACCGGCGCCGGTCACAGGCGGAATATGCTTCGCCGCTTCGCGCAGCTGCGTCATGAACTGCGCCGATTTGCGGCCGTCATCGCCGCGCCACAGTTTTTCCGCGCCGGTTTCCTTGTCGGTCTTCGCCATCGCTTCGGCGAAACGGATATGCTCATCAAGGAATTCGCCGAAGGGCAGCGGCGTGTCGGTATCCATTTTTTCAAAGAACGTCTTGCCCGCCGTTTGCAGACGGTCGGCAAAATCGATCAAGGCGGTTTTTTCGGCGGCGAGAATTTCGGGCGTGCGGTAGCCGGGTGAATCTTTCGGGCGGCGCGATGCGCGGTTAAAGGCTGCAGTCAGCGTATCTTTTAACCCCTCCGCACCTGTGCCGGGGCGCGGGCCGTGCAGTGCCATGTCTTCCAGTTGCGATACTTTTTGCGCGAAGGCCGTGCGCGCTTCGCCGTTTGCGGCGAGCGGATGCTTCAACGCCTCCAGCAGCGGCACGGGCGACCATTCTTCGGATGCCATGTTGGCGGTCGCGAGCAAGAATATGCCGGCCTGCGATTCCGCAAGCGATTTGCCCGCGCTGTCCTCTACTTCCACTTTCCAGTAGCGGAGCTTCGCGGCGACGCGGCGCGCCAATGAACGGTCGCCCGTTACCAGCATCGCGGTCTTGCCGGGCGTTTCCAGCGTTTCGCGCATTTTCAGCGCGATGACGGAGGCTTCTTCCTGCGGGCTGCCCGCCGTGATCAGGTCCATGCCATGCAGCGCCTTCGGGTCGATCTCGCGCGCGCTTTCATCGTCATTGGCGGCTTTTTTGCGGCCCTGCTTGCGTGCCTTCAATCCTGCCCAGCCTTCGGTCGTGCCAGACGGGCGCATGGCTTCGCGCAGCAATTTGCGGCGGCCGTTGTTCACGCGCGCGGCGGCGTTGGTGGCGCGCACGGTGGTTTTCGGCAGGCCCGCATCCCAGCCCTGCACATCCTTCAATTCCGCGCCCAGTTCGCCCAGCAATTTTTTGAACATGAATTGCGGGTGGACGGGGGTTAAAACATCCCAGCTTTTCGCATCGGTCAGCACATCGACGCCCGGCAGCACGACCGCGCCCTGCGGCATCGCGGCGACCGCCTGCAGCATGGATACGACAGCGGGGGACGTATCGGTGAAGCCTGCGGCAATCATCGGCTTGGTCGGCGGGTTATTGCGCCAGTGCAGCGCCTGAATTTCCAGCAGCGCGTTGCGGTGTTCTTCGGGATCGACCATGCCCAGCTGTTCCAGCTTCGCCGGCCATGTTTCGGTGATGATCTTTAAAAACTCCGCCGTCTGCGACCATTGCGTGCGGAATTCCTTGGGCGCAAGCTTCTCGACATTTTTCAGTTCGATATCGTTGCGCTGCAATTCATCGAGGAACGAACCCAGTTCACCGCCCAGCTTGATCGCCTTTTGCACGGAGCTTGCCATGCCGGGGATTTTCAAAATTTCTTCGGCCAGCATCAGCTGGCGGTGCAGGCGCGGCACGGCGGGAGGGATATCCATCAGCGCCTGCGACAAAACCGGATTGCCGGAAACCTTCAGGCCAAGGTCGTCGCGGTCGACATCGCCGGGCGCATCTATGCGCGGCATGATGCCGGGCTTGCCGTCCAGCTGTTCCATGAAAGCCTGCCGCAGCAAATCGCGCGTCTCGCGGTCGGGGACAAGCACGGTGTAATCGGAGAGCTTCAGCGGATCATCGCCGACCTGTTTCAAAATCCCCCGCGCGAGGTCTTCCAGAAAAGGGCGATCAGGGGTGATCGTAAATACGCGGGGCGTATTTACGGCGGGTGCGGATGGCGGAGCTGCGGACGTATCCTGAGCCACTGTTATCCCTTGAACCAGACGTTATATATATTGCAGGTCCCGAGCCTACCGCCTTTATACATAAAGTCAATATCAAGAATCTCCCGCGCCGCGCCGTTTGCTGCACCGCAAATAGACATAATCCAGCAGTTTTGCGAGGGTATGGGCAGGGTGGCGGGGGTTTGCTATATATCGCGGCAAGGAGAACCAGTTATGCCCGCACTCAGCTTCCTTTGGGAACGCAAAGACACCCCCGGCCTTGACGCCTGCCGCCTTGAATTATCGGCCGCAGGGGCGCGGTTGCGGGGGAATGCGGTGTTTTTGCATGACGGTTTGCCGGCCGCGCTGAATTACGACGTGACGATGGATACCGGCGGCGCCACGCAATCCGCCACCATCGAAGGCTTTATCGGCGATGACGCGATCAGCCACAATATCCGCCGCGCCGCATCCGGCTGGATGCATAACGGCAAGCCGGTGCCCAGCTGCCGCGGGCTCGACAGCCTCGACCTCAGTTTCACCCCCGCCACCAATTTCTGCCAGTTCCATGCGCTGAAATCGGCGGGCAACGACACGGTCGAAATCACCTCGGCATGGTTTGATTTATCAACACAGAGCATGAAGCCCCTGCCCCAGAACTTCACCCGCATCGGCGAGACCAGTTTCCAGTACGCCGCGCCCAGCCAGGGGTATGAGGATGTATTGGAATTCGATACCGGCGGGATGATTGCGCGTTATCCCGGATTGTGGGACCGCGCCGCGTAGCGGAGCAAAATTATACTTGCAGCGTAATTCCGGCAATCCACCCCCCCCCTTGCGCGGGGGTCCAGAAGCGCGTCCGCGCGTCTTGTGAGTCTGGAGTCAGATGACGGCTGGACAGCCTACCGGATGCCCGCGCAAGGCGGGCATGGCGAAAGGGTGATTAGTTTGAAGGCGTCTTCAATACCGCAGGCTTCTTCACGCCTTCCATCGGACGGGGAGAACCGCCGAGTTTTTGCAGCTGCGCAAAGGCGGCATCCAATGCCTCCGCATCGTAATCCTTGAATTTGTGGCTGGCGAGCGCAACACCCTGCTGGCCCAGCACCGTTTCGGTCACGCGGCGGCTTTCGAAATTGAAGACGATTTTCAGCGTGTCGCCATCGCCGAGGCTTTTTTTCTCGACCAGCGTCTGCGCATCGGGCGCGGAATAGCGGCCCGCCGGGGTTTTGTTTTCTGTTGCAGCCACGGGATCGGCGGCGGGCGCGGGCGGCGGCGTTTTTTCGCCCTTCACGGCGCGCACGACAGCCTGCGCCAGTTCCTGTTCCTTGTTGATGCGCGCCAGCACCGCAACGCGGTCATGGTTCGCGGGCACGGCGAGCGCCTCCAGCGCTTTCTGGCTGACGGTCACGGTGCCGTTCGCGCGCGTCACATGCGTTTCATCGAGGTCATAGACGAAGCGCATGGGGAAACCTTCGGCAAAACCCTCCTCCGCCAGCTGCGCCTTTGATGCGTCGGTCACGTTCAGGATGGCCTTGGTGAAACGCTTGTCCTTGGTATCAAACGTCACGGCGTATTCAACGGGCGTGACGGTGAGGCGGCGCGGGTTGCCGGTGTCGCCGATCAAGATCTGGAACGCATCGACCTGCACGAACGGCACGCCGTCTTTCACCTGCACCGTTGAATCATCGGCGAAGGCGAAAACCGTTTCGTTGGCGCGGAAACCTTTTTCGCGGGGCAGCGCGGCATAAACATCGATGGGCGGGCGCGGCGCGCCGCCTTCATACTTCACCGCATATTCGCGGGAATTATTGGCATCCATCAGATAGCGGTAACCGCTGAAACCTTCGTTGATATCTGCCATGAAAGAATCCCCCCGCGCCTGCATCCGGCCTTGAATTTGATTGGATAAGGATACAGGGAATTGCAGATTATGTCAAATATTTCCGTGCTGATTACCCTGCGCCCGAAATACTATAAGTAACTGAAATATATAATTATATTTTTAAAACGTCTCGCAGATTACGGCGCTTGCAACCGTGCGGGCGGCGGCAGTTTGGGCTTTACGTTCACAAGCCAGGCGTTTTTATCGGCATCATCCATCTGCAGCGACAGGCTGGTGTCGGCGTCGGCATAGGTGATGACGCTCTGGCTGAACGGCTGGTCGGGGTTGACGGCCAGCCGCAGCGTTTGCACATAGACGCCGTACTCATATTTGCCGCTGACGCTGGCGGTGAAGGCGATATCAATCGCGGGGTCGGACAGATAAATCTTCAGCCCCTGCATCGCGGGCAGCGCAGAAACGCTTTCCAGTTTTCGCGCATGTCGCCATAGCTGCGCACCACGCCACGAATATCGGTTTCCTGCCGGAACAGCGGATCGAGCGTTGGCGACAGCGTTTTGCCCGCAGCCGTGCGGTCGATGGCGGTCTGGATAATCTGCGGGATGCTGTGGGTGAATTTTTGCAGGGCGTAGTTCATCTCCACCTGCTCGGACGACATCTGCCGTGGCCGCGCAGCCTTCGCCGCCGCATATTTTTCCCGCAAACTCATGATGCGTATCCGCTTCAAAAATGACTGGCTGTTTTGGCAACGAAGGGCATGGCAAGCAGGAAACAAATTCCACCGGAAAACCGCTTGCTGGGAGTGCGTTGGCCATCTGCACGATGTGACACGAAACAGCGGCTGTCAAAAACCCGCTGGTATCTAAATGATTATATTAACTTTTTGAGTTTTTTAGGCTGCGCTTTCAAAAGGATTTTCTTCTGCTCTCACGGTTTGAGTGATCTTGGCTTCATACGTTGTGTAGTCGTCCAAATACTGAGAGTCGACATGGAACGAATCTGCTGGACTTCTTACCAGAGCAACACCATCTTTTTTGCGAGGCGAAGACTGTTTGAAAAATCTTAAATATCTCTGGGGTGCAACTCCTTCAAAACAGGCAAAATACACTTTATCTTTTTCGCCTGAAGTAGAGATTGCGTCAGAATGTAATTCGATTGCTAAACTCTTTTCGTAAGGCTCAATGTAAACTACTTTTTTAATACCTGCCGCAACGATGTGTCTTGCGCAGCTATGGCAAGGGTAGGTAGTGCAATACAAAGTAGCGCCGGTTGTAGTTTGGCCTGTCGTTCGCGCCAGTTGTATGAGTGCATCCATCTCCGCATGAACCGCACGTGAGTATTCAATCAAATCTTTTGCGGGGGTTTTTTTTAACAAGTCGCTCGCAATTAAGCCAGCGTTCTCAACTTTATGCGCCTCTAGAATTTTTCTAAACGCACCTTCCAATAAGGATTTATGGAAGTCGTTATAACATATCTTACCAGAAAAAACGCATCTCTGATCGACAGTGTCTTCAACTGAGTACAAGCCGCCGCCAGCAGCAGGCACATCATTGCAGCCAGTTGAAAGAATGTCCCCACTTTCGTTCACTACAGCTGCACCTACTTGACGCGACAAACATGCCGACTGCAACGATGCCGAAAATGCAGAATACATCCCAATTTCATCACGCGTAGGGGTAATTCCATTGGTGCCATGAATTAACCCAACAAGTCTTTCGACTGACTTTTGGATGAAAGTATTATTTTTAACATCCCGAATAAAGTAATCGGCCACCGCAAGAGTGTCTTCGACTTGCTGGCCAAATTTCGTAGCTTCTTTTCTATCTGCATCAATTATTTGGTCTGCTTCGGTAGATGTCATGGGCACGCTTTTTAATTTTGACTTACGATTTTGCTCCGTGCTGATAACCCCTACGGTGTAAAAATTGCGCTGATATATTGTTTGAAGAAGCGTAACTTCAGAAGGGTTTTTAAGTTGATTTACAATATAAGCAATTTTCTTGGTCGTTTTATGATCGAGCTCATCCGTCTCAGGTATAATTTCAAGGTGAGGGCGGCGTCTTTTTATTATCTCTAATATGACTTCCTGAGCCAGACGATTAGGCCCCATCTTTTCGCGGATTTCATTACCTGCTTTTTGAAGTTCCTTATATCTTTGGAATCCCGCTAAATTGATAAGGTTCGGATTTTTCCTGATTGAAGGTATTAAACTACTGATTTTTATTATCTCAACTATGTAGCCCTGATCTTTCAGGCATAGCCTAAGTTCAGATTCGACTTCCGTAATCGCTGAACCAATCGCGCCACAAAGTCCGATGATTAATTCTTGCGACCGACGCTCTTTGATTACCTCAGATACGTCTTGATTTGAACTTTTTGAGGCCACTTTCACAACTGCGGCGACGGCAGGCAAAGAAGCGGATACCTGAGACATTTCACCCCATAATAAAATTAAATATACAAATCGCTAAAAAATAAAATCTAACCGGTTAATTACCAGTGAAGTTTGCTCGCTCTTTGCAAAGCTTCCAATAGTGCCGGATGATTTTTGTTATGATCTAGCTGCACCAAACTATCACTTACATTTTGTGTGGTTTGCGTGGGCTGCGCCGAGCTTTTGGATAGAGAGCTGCGCGCACGTTGATATTCTTGAAAATTTACGATCATTTAGGCTTCTCCGCACTGAAGCAGATTGAAATCATGCTTTTGGAATGTCTGCATCTAAACTGGAAGTTTGCGATTATGCAAGACAGCTCTTCAATAACATGTGAATTTTTCGTTATTTAATAAATACCATGATGATAGACACGGTACAAATGCTTATATTATAAGGAGATAATTACGGAATCTAATGTTTTGAAGTTAGGAGTCTAATGTATTGATGTGACTCAACTTCTTTTTATTCCTTAAAAGTAATTTATGTTTGCAGATATTATTCATAATTTAAAAACTACATGCCTCTTTTTTCCTTTCTCTAGCCGCTATAGTATATCCGCAAGCAATTCCCGCGCGGCTGTTCATGCCGCGCCCTGACGAAAGCGATAGGTTTATGTCAAACATTGAGCGTCCTCTTTCCCCGCACCTGCAGGTGTATAAATGGCAGCTGACGATGGCGCTGTCGATTTTGCATCGGGTGACCGGTTTTGGTTTGGCGGTGGGCGCGGTTGCGGTCACGTGGTGGCTGCTGGCGGCGGTGAACGGTGAAGAGGCGTATGCGCAGTTCCAGTCCTGCGCGCATACCGTGATCGGGCAGCTGATGCTGTTCGGCTGGGTCTGGGCGTTCACCTATCACTTCCTGAACGGCATCCGGCATCTGGTGTGGGATACCGGGCGGTGGCTCGATTTGAAATCGGCCTATGCTTCGGGATATTTTGTGTTCTTCGGGTCGCTGGTGTTTTCGGGCGCGATCTGGTTTGCGGCGGGGTATTGATCATGGCGCATGAAAACGAAAAAACGATCCGCTCCCCGCTGGGACGCGCGCGCGGGCTTGGTTCCGCCCGCGACGGCACGCATCACTGGTGGATGCAGCGCGTGACGGCGATGGCGCTGCTGCCGCTGTCGCTGTTTTTCCTGTGGCATATCGATGCGATTGCGGAATCGGATTATACCGCCTTCATCAAATGGATGTCGCACCCGACCGTGGCGATCGCCGCGATCCTGTTCGTGATCGCCAGTTTCTGGCACGCGATGCTGGGCGTGCAGGTGATCATCGAGGATTACGTGCACAGTGAAGGCTGCAAAATCGCCTGCCTGCTGGTGAACAAGCTTGGCTTCACCGGGCTTGGCTTTGCTTGCGTGTTTTCCATCTGCTATATCAACTTCGCGCTTTAAGGATTACCGGCCATGACATCGTCTTATCCCATCATCGAACATGAATACGATGTCGTCGTGGTTGGCGCAGGGGGCGCGGGTTTGCGCGCTACCTTCGGCATGGCGGAAAAAGGGTTGAAGACCGCCTGCATCACCAAGGTGTTCCCCACGCGCAGCCATACGGTTGCGGCGCAGGGTGGCATCTCCGCCGCGCTCGGCAACAATGGTGAAGATGATTGGCGCTGGCACATGTACGACACCATCAAGGGCTCGGACTGGCTGGGCGACCAGGACGCAATCGAATATATGTGCCGCGAGGCGATCCCCGCGGTGATCGAGCTGGAGCATTACGGCATGCCGTTTTCGCGCACCGCCGAGGGAAAAATTTACCAGCGCGCATTCGGCGGCATGACGACGCATATGGGCAAAGGCACCGCCCGCCGCACCTGCGCCGCAGCAGATCGTACGGGCCATGCGATGCTGCACACGTTGTACCAGCAATCGCTGAAACATAAGGCCGAATTTTTCATCGAATATTTCGCGCTCGACCTGATCATGGATGACGAAGGCGTCTGCCGTGGCGTGATGGCGTGGAATTTGGCCGATGGCACGATGCACCGTTTCCGCGCGCATACCGTTGTGCTGGCGACGGGCGGTTATGGCCGCGCTTATTTCTCCTGCACTTCGGCGCATACCTGCACGGGCGACGGCAATGCGATGGTGCTCCGCGCTGGCCTGCCGCTGCAGGACATGGAATTCATCCAGTTCCACCCGACCGGCATTTACGGCGCGGGCTGCCTGATCACCGAGGGCGCGCGCGGCGAAGGCGGATATCTGACCAACGCATCGGGCGAGCGTTTCATGGAACGCTATGCGCCGAATGCGAAAGACCTTGCATCGCGCGATGTCGTGTCGCGCTCGATGACCATCGAAATCCGCGAAGGCCGCGGCGTGGGGGAGCACAAGGACCATATCCACCTGCATCTGGAGCATCTCGACCCCGCGATTTTAAAGGAACGCCTGCCGGGCATTTCTGAAACCGCGCGGATATTCTCGGACGTTGATGTGACGAAGGAACCGATCCCCGTTTTGCCGACCGTGCATTACAACATGGGCGGCATTCCGACCAACCTGCGCGCCGAAGTCGTCAACCCGACGAAAGACAATCCCGACCAGATTGTGCGCGGATTGATGGCGGTCGGCGAAGCGGCCTGCGTTTCGGTGCATGGCGCGAACCGCCTCGGCTCCAACTCGCTGCTCGATCTCGTTGTATTTGGTCGTGCCGCAGCAATCCAAGCCGCGAAAACGATCACGCCGGGCGCATCGCATAAACGACTGCCGGCCGATGCGGGATCACAGGCGCTCGACCGTCTCGACAAACTCCGCAACGCCGGCGGTGCCACGCGCACCGCGCATCTGCGTCTGCAAATGCAGAAAACGATGCAGGACCATTGCGCGGTGTTCCGCACCACGAAACTGCTGCAGGAAGGCTGCGCGAAAATTCAAACCCTCGCCGGCGGCCGCAGCGACCTTGGCATCACCGACCGTTCCATGATCTGGAATTCGGACCTCGTCGAAACCATCGAACTCGACAATTTGATGCTGCAGGCCGTCGCCTCGATCGAATCCGCGCAGAACCGGAAAGAATCCCGCGGCGCCCATGCACAGGAAGATTTCCCCGACCGCGACGACAAGGAATGGATGAAACATTCCGTCATTTATGTGAACGACGACGCGAAATCCAGCATCACCTATCGCCCCGTCCACATGAATACGCTGACAAACGAGGTTGAAGCCGTGCCGCCAAAGGCGCGCGTCTATTAAGCCGCGTTTACTGCCGGTTTAGTGCCCTTCCGAGCACATAGTCATTTCTGAATGATGTGGAATTTCAATAGGTTAGAGATTCTCTCCATTGAAGTGTGAATCGTTATATTTCAAACACTTACGCGGCGCACGCCGCGTGCAAATACGGATTTTTCGGTGACTGTTTTGAGAGCATTCGGCGTTTCGGCAACCGTAATCTGCGGCACAGGTTTGCCCGTCAGCACCATACCCGAATTGTTCGGCGTAATCGGTTTCCACATCGCGGGGTCGCTGTAATAACCGAAGAAGGCGAAGGCGGGCGCGGATATCATTATCCGCGATCTGGGCGAGTTGAAGGATTATATTGCGCCGCAGATGGGGAAACCGGCGCAGCAGCGTCTGGGCTCAAAATAGAGGGTTAGGGTGAGGATACATCGCGCTGGGCGTGTCATCACGATGAAAATCGGGATCCGGTTTTATAACGTCTATCTCGATGCTGACGTATATTGCAGAATTGGAAAGCTTAACGTCAGTTTACTCCCGCCCCTTTTTAGCCTTAATCAAAACCGCCGCGGCTTCGGGGATTTTTCAATTGCAGCCGCCTTGAATTCGCCGACCGTGACGGGCGCATCGCGGCGCGCGGCTTCGGCTAAGAACCGGCTGACCGGGGTATAGGCGGCGCCCGGCGGGTTCATGTAAAAATCTTCCTTCATGTAGATACTGCTGGCCCGCATGAGGATATCGTCCCGTTTTCGCTGGTACTGGTCTTCGGTATATTTATCTGCATTGGCAACCGTAGTGTCGATGATGCGGAGTAATTCCTGCTCTTCCTGCGGCAGGTTGCGGCGGAAGGCATGGGCAAGGGCGCGGACGGACACGCCATCCATGAATTCCTGCTTGTAAATCTCCGCCAGCTGTTTCGAGGGCGTCACCATCGCGGCATCCGGCGTATCGGCCAGATGCTGTTTGAAGTCCGCCAGCGTAGGCGACAGCAGGAACTGCATGCGGTAGTTGCCGAAATAGGTGGTTGAATAGTTATCCAGCCCGTTCAGCATGAAATCGGTGAAAAGCGCGCGCGCAAAGCTGGCATCGTCCTTGAAACTATCGAAGGGCTGTTTTTGCAAAAATGCCTTTGCATGCTGCGCGTTGGGGCCGCCATCGCGATTGCTGAAAAGATCATCGAGATATTCGGAGTGGCCGGATTTGGCGGCCTTACAGGCGGCGAGGACTTCGGCGGTGTAGGCATCCGCCTCCATCATCATCGACAGCATGTGGGCGGTGCGGACATCCTTGATCCGCCGCGCGCCGCCGGTTTCAATGCTTCCCATGTCTTCCATCTGCAGCACATGGCGGAACTCATGGTAGGTGGTGCGCGCCATGGCGACGGGGTCGCCGGTGTTGAGAATTTCAACATTGACGGTCGGACGGCCCGTTTCCTTGGCAACCGCGCCGAAGGCGTGCTTAAGCTTGCGTTTTGACAGCACATCGACGGGGATGGCGTTGCGGGCAATGGTTTCCTTCAATGCTTCGCCGCCCGGCAGGTCATCCAGCCGCTCCAGCATCTCGGCCTTGTGGACATCATGGCGGCCGTATTTTTTCTGCTGGCGCTCTTCCTGCCATGCGTCAATCGCGCCGACGATGCGGGCTGTGAACTGCCCGGCGAAACCGGGGGATGTCGGCGCTTTGGACATAGTAATTTTTCTGATTCTGCTGCGAATTATTACAGCCGCAGTATAGCACAAGCGGTCTTAACAGGCGGTTTAAGCCGTAAGATACTTTAATTTCAATCGTTTCGTTGGGCTCCGCAAGAGTATCGTCGCCGCTGTCGCGCGCACGACATCTCCTGTCCCTGACAAGGGGGAATAAAAAAGCCCCGCGCAACGCCCGTGAATTTTTCAATTCCGGTTGCCGCAACCATTATGGGTTGCGGTGATTTTTCACGGCGTACTCGTTCATGCCGCCGCTGGATCAAAGGGGTCGGAGTATATTGATTTTTCAGTTGCCGACATCATCCCAATATATCATTCCGCTCAATCGATTTTCAATTTCGGCGGACCCTTTAATCACAAAAGATGAATCCAGGCATGATGGCAACAAAGGGAACTTTCTACCCGTCTGCACGTTGGGACGTCATGGCCAAAAAACCTCTCAAATATCAGTCCGTGATCGAGCAGTCCTGCGGGGCGGGCGAGACTTTGATTCTCGTGTCACGCCTGCATTGGATATTTCTGGCGAAAGGTCTTTTCTGGCTTGTCGGCCTTATTGTCGTTGGCACTTATCTGGATTTATACAGTGATAAATGGATGCTGCAACTGATCGACCGGAATTACGAGATTTTGTCTTATTTCGTTTTCAGGGTCGGGAACTATATCCTGCCCATTTGCGCGATACTCGGCCTCATCATGAGCCTCATTTATTTCGCAACATATTTTACCACAGTGGTCGGTTTGACAACCAAGCGGCTGATGATCCGCAAAGGTCTTAATCTTTGTTAAAATGATCAATGTCGACAACGAGGAAATCAAGGGCGAGTACGTCGATAACGGCATGTTCGGGCGCTGGCTGAATTACGGCGAAATCCACATGGATGCGCGGTTTGTCGCGAATTTTTACGTGCCGAACATCGAAGATCCTTATCGATTGATCCGCACCATCAACGAAACGCGCGCAGCGGGTGGCGATACGGTTATTGCCGGAGAGGCTTCATTGAAGGTGGCATCGGAGGTCGGCGAGGCTGTGCCTTTAAGCGCGAACGCCACGCCGGCCGCTGTGGTTGCCCCCCCTGCCGAAGTCTATGTGCCGGTTCAGCAGCCCATTGTGGTGGCTCCTGCTGTGGTGACACCCGCAGTAACAGCGGTCGCGACGCCGCAGGCCACCGCCCCCCCCCCCCCCAACCGACACGAAGAGCCCAGGCGCAATGCAGGGCGATTTGCAGGGGGGTTTCACAAATAAAGGGTCGGGCGAGCC
>JBBRVE010000002.1:0-94251 GCA_038247245.1 Bdellovibrionales bacterium
AGCGGCAATCCCGTGACGTTCCGCCAGAGCCTCTATGAATCCTATTACGTGCAGCGCCCCGAAATTCCCGTGCAGGTGTTTGGCCGCGTGATGCCGCGCGTCGATCAGGGCACGGTTGCGACGGCGGGTGAAATGGAAGGCATGGCCGACGGCGCGATGGAGGAACAGCGCGAAAATATGCCCAAAGGAAGGCTCGGCATGATGCGCAAGCAAATGGCGCCGATGGCGTCGCGCGGCGGTGCCGGCGGCGCGATGATGGCCATGGATATGGCCTCGTCCACGCCCGCTTCCCCGCCCATGGAAAGCTCCATCGCCAATATCGCGCAGACCGCGAATGCGGCGCAAAGCTCCGAAGCCACGACGCAGGTGCTGTTCCGCTTCCCCGACCGTTTCGATTTGAAATCGGGGCAATCCATGATGCTGCCGTTCCTCAGCCGCGAAGTGCCGATGGAACGTGTGTCGCTGTACCAGCCCGAAACCCATCCCACGCATCCGCTGGCCGCTGTTGAAATCAAGAATGACGGCGATACCGGCCTGCCCCCCGGCGTGCTGACGCTCTATGAAGAAAGCGATTTGCTGAAGGGCACGGCCTTCGTCGGCGATGCGCAGTTGTCTGTCCTGCCGCAGGGCGACAAACGCATGGTGTCCTATGCGCTCGATTCCAAAACCACCATCGACCGCACCGATAAATCCAATTCGACCGAAGGTCAGGTCGCGGTTGAAAACGGCATTCTGCGCATTGCCGTGAAAAACATTGCCGAGACGACTTATACCGTGAAAGCCCCGCCGAAGGAGGCGCGCACGGTCGTGATCGAACATCCGAAAATGTACGACTACCAGCTTGTCGCCCCCGACCCGAAATCGACGGAGGTTTCCGGCGAGCGATATCGCATCCGCGTGGAAGTAAAAGCGGGCGAGAAAGCGGTCGTGCCGGTTAGATTAGAAAACACCGCATGGCAATCCTACAGCCTCAACAGCCTGAACGCCGATTACCTGCTGAGTTTCGCTGGCAAACGCGGGCAGCTGGACGCCGATGCGCGCAAGACGTTTGAAACCCTTGCTGCCAAACGACGGGAAATGGAAGCTATCGACATAAAGATCAACGACCTCGACCAGCGCCGCAACCAGATCTTCAGCGACCAGCAGCGCATCCGCGAAAACCTGCGCAGCCTGACCGAGAAATCGGAAGTGAAGCAGAAATACCTGAA
This sequence comes from Bdellovibrionales bacterium, assembly GCA_038247245.1. Taxonomy (GTDB): domain Bacteria; phylum Pseudomonadota; class Alphaproteobacteria; order Micavibrionales; family UBA2020; genus JAPWJZ01. The sequence continues at coordinate 1,209 of JBBRVE010000002.1, forward strand.
CAAGCTGAACGAACAGGAAGATAAAATCGCGGGCATCGATGCGGAGAAAGAAAAATTCGCCGCCGACCGCCTCGAGCGTCAGGGCGAACTGGCCGCACTGATTGCGAAGATCAAGATTTAAGGCGCGAATTCGAAAAAGCGGACAAGCGCAACGCCATAGCTGCGTTCGTCGATTTGCGCGAATCCGGCTGGCGGCATCTCCGGCTGTTTCCTGGCCATTTCCAGCAGGCAGATGGCGCCGGGCTCCAGCCAGTCTTTGGCGGCAAGCGCGCTCAATGCCGCCGCGCCCAGATTTTTGCCATAGGGCGGGTCGAGAAACACGAGACTGCGCGGCGCAACCGTTGCGGGGCGCTGGGCAATTTTCAACACGTCGTTGCGCACCAGCAGCGATCTGTCCTGCAGCTTCATGGCATCGATATTGGCCTGACAGGTTTTGGCGGCGCTCGCCAGATTTTCGATAAAGACGCATTCCGCCGCGCCCTGTGACAGCGCCTCCAGCCCCAGCGCGCCGGTGCCCGCAAAAACGTCCATAACGGCCGCATTTTCCAAAAGGTCGGTTTTGCGCCACTTGGCGTGGTGGAGTATGTTAAATATAGCTTCCCGCGCGCGGTCGCTGGTGGGTCTGGTGTCCATGCCGTCGGGACTCAGGAGATTCTTTCCGCGATACTGGCCGCCGACGATGCGCATGATTTTCCGAATTTCCCATGTGAATGAGTGACTTAGGAATTAATGTAGCATTTTCCCCAAGCTATTTCCCTCAAATTTTGCTAAAATGAGAGGATATGCAGAGTATGGGGTGCAAGCCATGATCAGCCGTGTCCTGTTGACAGTCGCCGTTACAGGTTTTCTATTCGTCGCAAGCGTGCCTGCGATGGCGCAAGGCGTGCCGGGTTGTGACCCGACAGTACTGAACGCAATGGCCGATAAACAGCAGGCGCTGGTCGGCTATGATATCTCCGTCGTCTCCGAAACAATGGACAAGCCTGACTCCGTGCTGGCCATGACCTGTTTTAGTAAGGCTGCCGGTCTTGACGCCGCACAGGGCGGTAAAATTTTCTCCGAAGATTTCATGGATGCTTTGCGTCCGATCATCGAACCCTTCCTCACCAACTTCTATGACGATTTCGACGACGCCTCGGGTAATGACTCGTCCATGCCGACGGCCTATACGGGCGGCACGGCGCTGGTCCCCAACGATTCCGACTGCGATTTCGTGACCAGCTGGTGGGACGGCACCGGTCCCGGAGGCACCACCGGTTATAAAAATGAAGGCGTGCAGCAGGGCGTGCCCTTTATTACGCTGGAAATTCTGCGCGGGCTGCAAACGCCGACAGGCGGTACCGATTTCGACGCAAAATGGGCGGCGGTTGAAACGCTGGGCAACGTGCTGTCGAAGTTCGATACGTCTTTCTCTGCATTGCCGCTGCCGGGTACTCCGGCCGGCGGGTTTATCGGTCAGAACACGATCTGCGCCGTGATGGTGAAGGCAGGACAAACCTGCCCGTAAAACGGCAGTGGATAAGAATACGGATTTTGGTTAAACCGAGTTGATGCATTTTATGGGGTCTAGGACCATGTTGAAACGCAACGGACTTTTTTCCTTCGCTTTGGTCGCGGCCATGACGCTGGCAGGCACCGCCGCCTATGCCCAGCCGGTTCCCGGTTGTAACCCGACCGTCCTTGATGCCATGCAGAAAAAGGCACAGGCAAAAGTCGCTGTCGACGTGGCCCAGACGGAAACCGTCATCGACAAGCCAGACTCCGTGCTGGCCATGACCTGTTTCAACAACTCGGCCGGTACGACGGCGGTGCGCGGCGGCTCTATCTTCTCCGGTGACTTTACCGCAGGCCTGCGCCCCATCATCGAAGACGCGCTGCAGGCTTTCTATGACGACTTCCAGGACGGCGCGGGGTTCGAGGCCGCGACGATCGACTATACCGCGATGGCCCTTTCCGACACGCAAGCCTGCGACGAAGTGAAAAACCTCTGGAGCACGATTAAAGACCAGGGCGTGAAAGCCGGCCTGCCGATGGCGACCCTGAACAACATCATCAACGGTATTATCCCGACGGGCGGCGACCCTGCGGAATATACCGACAACTGGCAGCAATCGATCACCGACGGCATCTTCTCGGATCTGCAGACTGCGATTGGCGCGCTGCCGATACCTGCGGTGCCCAGCTTTACCGCCGGCCAGAATTCCTGCCAGATCCTGATAGCCGCCGGCATTATCCCGGGCCCGTGTCCGTAATAATGGCTTGTAGCGTTTTTAACCTTGGGGAAGGTTGATACATGAAAAGATTTTTGACCATTGCCCTTTTCCTTTGCGCCTTTACGGGGCTTTCCGTGACGGCCGCAATGTCGGCGACGGTACAGTGTCCGACGGCTGCCGGCTGCCCTTGTGAAGTGGCGCAGGCGATGCAGAACCACAGCGAGGCAATGCAGGTCGCCAGCAAGGCGGAAGCCCGCGAAATCATCAAGCAGAACGACAACTCGCTCGGTATGACGTGCTTTGACCATGCGCTGAAGCTGACCTCCCGCCTTGGCCAGATATTTTCCGACATTCCGGGCACGGGCGCTTTTCCGGCCGCGAACGAACGCGTATTCGGTACGGTCTATGATCCGCTGTTCGGTACCGGCATCAACCCCACGACCGGCAAGATGAAAACGGTCGCGAACTCCATCGAAACCACGATGTCGGAAATGATGCAGGAGCATGCCAACGACTTCACAGACTCCCTTTCAAACTTCCTCGGCGCGACCACGCTCGCCTTCGTCGGCGCGTTCATGCAGCCGATCGAAGACCTGATCGCGACCGCGCAGGGGCTGATCACCAGCATTCAGGGCGTCATCTCGACGATCCAGTCGGTCATGGACACGCTGATTCTGGGTCTCGATATTATCAACACGCTGTTCCCATCGCTGAACGTCAGTATCCTGAACACGACGATCGTGCCACTGTGGAACCAGATCCAGACCACCTTGAGAAGCGCTATTCAGACTATCCAGACACAAATTCTGAGCCAGATCGTGAATGCGATCACGACGATCCTGAACAGCGCAGTGTCCAGCATCCTGGGTGTCGATCCGGATACCGGCGTTTCGTACAACGACCCGGCCAAGGGCGAATGCTCGCGCCTGTCGCGCCTGTGGAACCCGGTGAGCGTGACCGGCCAGGCGCTCGCTGGCGACTTCCGCCCCGTTGAAGGTGGCGGTGTTGAAAACGGCACGCCTTACCTTACCATCCGCAGCATATTGCAGGGCATTGCGCCCGGTGCCGGTGCCGACTTCCTCGACGAGATACAGAACGCGGCCAACAGCCCGATCCTGACGGCCGCGCTCAACGACATCACGACCGGCGTCCTCTCGGGGCCCGGCAACATGCCGTCATGGCCTGCCGCTATCCCGACGGGCACTTTCCCGGCACTGGGTGGCGCAGCGCTGACGGTTTTCAGGGCGCAATATTAATACGGGGCATGATATGAAGTTCGATTTCAAAAGATCCGTCCTCTTCTCGCTCTTTGCGGCGATGCTCTGCCTTGTTTCGGTGACATCGGCGCAGGCGGTCACGCCCTGCACACCGCGCCCGGGCTGTTCTTGTGATTTCCTGAACGCCGCAGAAAACCATGCCAACGCCATTCGCGTGCGCGACAAGGCTTATCACCGCCAGATCGTGAAGCAGCCCGACAACACGATGGGCATGAACTGCTTCGACCATACGCTGGTGCTGTCGTCGCGTCTGGGCCAGATTTTCTCCGATACCGCGCCCGGGGTGACGTGGCCGGCCGCCAACTACGATAACTGGGATCCGACCAGCGCAGTCAGCCAGCAAGTATACGATCCGGGTGCCGGTGTCGGTACTAACCCGGCGACCGGCCAGAACAAGGCTTTGTCGGCGCAATACGGCACGGTTTTCGGCGGCGAAGTGCAGAACCACGCCGACGACTTCACTGATTCACTTTCCGCATGGCTGGGTGCGACGCTGCTCAATTACCTCAACGGGTTTCTGGCCGGCCTGAACGGTATTTTCTCGGCCATCAACACGGCTGTGACGAACATCAATAACGCGTTCAATACCTATATCGGCTACATCAACACGGTGCAGAGCATCCTTGACCAGCTGGGCGCGGCATTGCCAAGTGCGGTGCTGGCTTTGGTGGCGGCGGTGCAGGCGGCGTGGACGGTCATCCAGAACTTTATTGCGGCCACTATCACGGCGATACAGACGGCTATCAGTGGTGCCGTGACCGCGCTTACCAATATGGTGCAGGGCGTGCTGGGTTCGCTGCTTCAATTCATGTCGTCGCCGGGTACAGACCCCTGCGCCCGCATCAAGCGTCTATGGAACCCCGCCAGTATTTCCAGCCAGATATTGTCGCTTATCGGCGTGCCAGGCTTCCGCCCCATCGAGGGTGGCGGTATCGAACGCGGCGCACCGTATTTCGACTTCAACAACCTTGTGAACGGCACGTTCAATACGCCGCTGGGTGGCGCGATTGCCAACATGGCATCGGCAACCGACCTGACGGACGAACTGGCGAACACGCTCAACCAGCCACTTCTTACAGCCGCGCTCAATGATTTGAGCGCGGCGGGTATATTGGGGTCGCAAAAAGCACCGGGGGCGGGCGTGATCTGGCCGCAGATTCCGGGTGCCGCCTTTACCAACCCGCCGCCCAGCAGCGCCACCGTCGGCGCGACGCTGACCGCGATTATCAACGGGATGTAGTAACAGGATTAATGCTGGTCGCGGCGCAGCATCGCCAGCAGGCGTTGCTCGAAATCGTCGCGGTCGTCATGGTTTTTCAGGAATAACTGCACGGCCTTTGCGGCGGCTTCACGGTCGTAAGGCACCATGTCTTTCTGGGCCTTACCTTCTTGTTTCAGTGCGGCGGCTTTGCTTGCGATCTGGAGCAGTTTGGGATCGAGGCGCTCTTTTTGCACCTGCATCTGTTTTTTCAGGATCTCGAGTGCTTTGTCGCGGCTGCTCATGGTTTAACATCCTGTTTTACATGGCTTAATTTTAGCCCCGTCTGCACCTGTTATGCAAGAAATGCTTGCATTCACCGCCAAAAACCCCAATCTTGAAGCAGGAACGAGGGCATGTTGTTGAACGTCTATAAAGCCATGATGCGCGCCGGAACGCCGCTTCTGGAAGCTTACCTTAAAAAGCGCGAAAGCCGGGGCAAAGAAGACCCTGCGCGCGCGCATGAACGCCGCGGCCGCACCAAGCTGCCGCGTGCGGCGGGTGCGCTTGTCTGGTTCCATGCCGCATCGGTGGGTGAATCACTCTCGCTGCTCTCGATCATTTCCCGCGTGCTGGAAACCCGCCCCGGATTGCAGGTGATGGTCACGACCGGCACCGTCGCCTCGGCACGTTTGATGGCCGACCGCCTGCCTGCGGGCGCATTCCACCAATATATGCCGGTCGATCATCCTGCCTGGGTTGATACCTTCCTAGCGCATTGGCATCCCGATTTTGTCGTCTGGTCGGAATCAGAATTCTGGCCGAACATGCTGTCCGCCATCAAGGCGCGCGGAATTCCGGCCGTGCTGATGAATGCCCGCATGTCCGACAGCAGCTTCCGCCGCTGGAAGTGGGCGAAGGCGACGGCGGCCGATATTCTTTCCGCTTTCGACCTCTGCCTTGCGCAGAACGCTGGCGAGGCCGCGCGGCTGGAACAGCTGGGCGCACGTCATGTAAAGGTGGCGGCGAATGTGAAATATGCGGCAGCGCCCCTGCCGGTGGATGATGCGAAATTCGGCGCGATGCAGGCAGCGGTGGCGGGGCGTACGCTGCTGCTTTGGGCCAGCACCCATGCGGGCGAGGAAAAAATCGCGCTCGATACCCATGTGGTATTGCGCGCGCAATTCCCCGATCTTTTGACCATCATCGTGCCGCGTCATGCACCGCGCGGTGCGGATGTGCTGGCGTTTGCGCAGGCGCAGGGTCTTGGTGCGGGGATGCGCTCAAACGGCGACGCGGCGAAAGACATCTATGTCGCCGATACGATGGGCGAGTTGGGGCTTTTCTACCGGCTGTGTAAATTCACCGTCATCGGCGGATCCTTCGCCGATATCGGCGGCCATAACCCGATCGAACCGGGGCAATTGGGATGCGTTATTTTCTACGGTCCGCAAATGTATAACTTCATCACGATCAATGAAGATTTCCAGACGGCGCAGGCGGCGATACAGGTCGCCGATGTTGCGGAATTACAGGCAAAATTGTCGGCGGCACTGGCCGCGCCCGCGGGCGTCGCAGCCTATGCGGATAACGCGCTGAAACTAACGCAGGATAAATCGGTTGCCGCCAGCGGCCTTGCGGCGATGCTGGACCCTTATCTGGATGTGGCACTGCGGCCGCGCGCGGTGACGCCATGATGCACACGCCGCCCTTCTGGTATGACCAGACCCAGCCGAAATACAAGCTTGCGGCTAAACTGTTGGCACCTTTCGGCAGGGTCTATGGCTGGGTCGTGGAAAAACGTTTTGATTTTTATTATCCCGTCCCGCTCGCGCGTCCTGTGATCTGCGTGGGCAACCTCACCACGGGCGGCGCTGGAAAAACGCCGGTCGTGATGTCGCTGGTCGCGCTATTGCAGGATGCGGGCTACAATCCGCATATCCTGACGCGGGGCTATGGCGGCGAGGAAGAAGGGCCTTTGCAGGTTTCTCCCGGCCGCGATACCTCCGCCGATGTAGGGGACGAAGCCCTATTACTTGTTGAAAAAGCGCCAACATGGGTTTCAACCTCCCGCCCGCTGGGCGCGCAGGCGGCAATCGATACGGGTGCCACCATCATCATCATGGATGACGGGTACCAGAACCCGGGCATCCACAAGGATTTCGCGCTGGTCGTGGTCGATGGTGCCGTCGGCTTCGGCAACGGGCAGGTTATGCCCGCCGGCCCCTTGCGGGAGGATATTGCAAAAGGTCTTGCGCGCGCGCATGCCGTTGTCATCGTCGGCGAAGACAAAGCGGGGATTGCCGACACGATTAAAAAATATGTAGAGATACCGCTGTTTTCCGCTGTCCTGCGCCCCGATGCCGAAAATCCCGATTTGTTTGGCAAGCCGGTGTTCGCCTTCGCTGGCATCGGGCGGCCTGAAAAATTCCGCGACAGCCTGATTGCGGCGGGCGCGATGCTGGAGGGCTGGGGCAGCTTCCCCGATCATTGCGCCTATGTCGATGAAGACCTGCGCGAACTGGTCGCGGCGGCGGAAGCTAAAAACGCCATCATTGTGACGACCGCGAAGGACCATGTGCGCCTGCCCGCCGCGCTGAAAAACAAGGTTCGCAAATTCACCGTGCACCTGCAATGGCAGGACAGCGCCGCCATGCTGGAGTGCATCGCAGCGCAGTTGCGGAAAAACTGGACATGAAACCCGCGAAATCACTGAGCCTTGGCAAACGCGTCAGTTATGCGTTTGAAACCGCTGGTGCCTATGTCATCTATGGTTTTTTCAGCCTGCTGACGCTCGACGCCGCATCCAACCTTGGCGGCTGGCTGATGCGCCGTCTTGGCCCGCGCCTTGGTGTGACGCGCACGGCATATCGTAACCTCGCGCTCGCGCTGCCTGACAAAACAGATGCCGAGAAAAAGGAAATCGTTGCGGGTATGTGGGACAATCTGGGCCGTGTGATTGCCGAATACCCCCACCTGAAAAAGATCGCAGACCGCGTTAATCTGGCTGGCATGGAAAACGCGCGCGATGTGCTGGCCAGCGGCAAGCCCGCCATTTTTTTCGGCGGGCATCTGGCCAACTGGGAAATTCCGCCGATCTGCGCGAAGCGCATCGGTATGGCGTTGCATGTCGTCTATCGCCGTCCGAATAACCCCTATGTTGACGGGTTGCTGCGCCATGCGCGGTCGGCGGGCGCTGTCGGGCAGATTCCCAAGGGCGCCGAAGGCGCGCGCGAGATCCTCGCAGTGCTGCGTAAAAAAGAATCACTTGGCATTCTGGTTGACCAGAAAATGAATGAGGGCCTCGCCATTCCCTTTTTCGGCCATGACGCCATGACAGCACCGGGTGTGGCGCAGTTCGCCGTGCGCGTCGGTTGCGGCCTCTGCCCCTTGCGCATCGAACGGCTGCAGGGCGCGCGGTTTCGCATCACGATTGAAAAATCGATTCCCGCCGAAGACACCGGCGACCGCGACGCGGATTACCGCCGCATCATGACCGATGTGAACCGGCATCTGGAGATGTGGATTCGCGAACGCCCCGAACAATGGCTGTGGATCCATAACCGCTGGCCTGAAAGCAAAATTGCCAAGTAATATCCAATTGATAATAAAAGGATATTACCTCTAATTGACATAAGAAAGCCGGACTGCTAATTTGAGCCCTTGATTGGCACCCAAGGAGCGTTGCGCGTGGATTCCAAATCCAAGCTATTCAAGACATTCAATCTCGATCGCGGCGACCTGTGGCTCGATGTCATGGTGCCGGGGAACGAAGGCCTGTCGGCAACCGATACCCTGTCTTTCCGCATCTCGACCGTCGTCGAAATGCAAAGCCTTGGCGAAAAGAACTCGTTGCTGAAGCTGGAGGGCGGACGCGAGATCGTGCTCAACCTGTCCCATACCGACCTGCGCCGCAGGCTGCGCGAGGCAGAGGACACGATTGTGGACCTGACGGCCGTCACCAACCTGACGCCGCGCAAGCAGCTGGCCGCAAAGCTGAAGGAAGAATTTGCCGAAGCCGTCGAACGCGAAAAGAACAAGGCCTTCAACGCGCTGACCTTCCGCGTTTTCCTGCGCACCTCGCAGAAAACAGATTTCCGCGAAGTCACCTTTACCGGCGCAGATATAAAAATACCGACGCTCGCACAGGGCGGGAGCATCATGGGCGGCAACAACACGAAGTTCGAGCTGCGCGAGCCTGCCAAATTCGGCTACAGCTCGGGCGAAGTTATCATGGAAATCGACCTTGCCGATTTTAAAAAACTGGTCGAGGACGCCAAGCAAAGCGGCAACACGCATCTTGACCTGCGCGCCCTGTCGATGCGCAAGGGCGTCGAAATCCCGCCCGAAAAACGCAAAGCGAACGGGCTGACCCCGTGAACGGCCTCTCCAGCAAAATGCCCAAGGTGTTCAGCATGGGCAACACAGATGACCTTATCATTACCGCGAACGCCCCCATCGAGGGCGCGGGCGGCGGCTGGCGCCAGATGGCATTCAAGGCAAGCAGCATCGATTTCCTGTTCGAAATCGACAAGGATATATCCGCCATGACGCTCAAAAACGGCGTCACTATTCCCGTCGTCATGGGTTTCGAGCGCCTGAAAAAGATGGTTTATGAGCCCGATATGTCGACCGGCAACGGCATCGACCTGTCGCTTGTCACTGGCAAGGTGGTGGGCGATGTGCAAACGGTGCGGCTGGCTAAAAAATTCAATCCCGTCGCGGCAGACGCCGAAAAATCGGCCAAGGAAGAAAGCAAGCTGGAACTGGTGATGTTCGCGCATGGCAAACCCGTCGACCGCGAATTCCGCCGTATCCGCGTGAAGCAAAAAGACATCAATTATTTCGAGGCGCATGCCGACCGCCGCGAAACAGAAACCTTCGTCCAGCTGAACTCGGGCACCGAAGTCAGCGGCATGAACGCATTTTATGTCGCCATGCCGCTCGATCATTTCGCGCATTACCTGAATGCGGCGCTGCGTGGCGGTGATGCAGTGCTGGATTTGAGCGAGCGCACGAAACCCGCCAACCCGAAAGGGATGACGTTGTAATGACCGAAGGCCTTAAAAAATTCTCCAAGAAAATGCTGCCCGAGGCGGATGATCTTGTGATCCGCGCCATGGTGAAGGTGGCGGGCGGCGATACCTATGCGCCGCTGACGTTCATGCGCGAACGCGTCGATTACGTAACCGAGGTGTCGCCGGACGTTGCCGGCATCGCGCTGAAAAACGGCGTCAAGATCGCGGTTGCGATGCCGTATGAAGACCTCGAGAAAAGCATTTATTTCGCCGATATCGGCAGCGATCCCGTCCTCGACCTGCGTGCCGTGACGGGGGCTGCGGTCCCGCAAACGCTGCCCGCGCTGACCCCGTTTTTTGCCGAGGCCGCCGCAGCCGAGAAGATGGACGGCGACAAGCTGCCGTTTGAAAACAAGCCGCTGAAAATCGCGGTGTTCGTACGCCAGCACGAAGAACAGAACTTCCAGATGTATTTCATCATGGATAACCGCATCGACTGGTCAAAGGTCGAAGGGCTGGAGCAGGGCAAGAACGGCAAGGCGACTATCCTTGCGCTGCTTTACGATAAAGGACCGTTCGGCGAGAACAAGATCATGATCGACATGCCGCGTCCCGCCTTCATGGAGGCCTATAACAAGGCCAAGATGGAAGGGTTGAGCGAGCTGGACCTGCGCGACTGGACACGCCGCCGCGACCCTGACAAAACGCCCAAGCCGCCGTCACCCTGACCCGGCAGCTGTTATGACTTTGCGTATAACACCGGCTGTATCGCGGGCGCACGGGTCTTGATCACCTGCGTCGCTGTGGGCGTGTGCTGCGTTTCGGACGGGGCGGGCGCGCCGTTGTGCGCGGCCATCGCGAAAGAAAGCGTCAGGCCTGCGGCGATGCCAGCCAACGTGCTGACAGTGAAGGCGACCGGCTTGAATTTTTTGCCCTCTGACAGCGCCCTGACCGCCGCTATTCCCGCAAACGCGCCAGCCATGGGCAGATTGCCGCCCGCAAGCCAGATCGCCGAGGTCGAGAGTAAAAGTCCGGATGTGACGCTGCCAAGATTGCCGTCACCCTGATTGTTGTTGGCTGTAAGGTTGTTGTTTGCAGACATGCGCTTTCTCCCTGTTTCATCCGGGAGCGATTTGAGTGGCCGTGACAGGGACAAACAAAACCAGCCCGAATAGCGTTTCATGGCTGTTTTGTGGATGCGTGAGAAAAGCAGGCGGGAAACAAACCCGTTTGGGTAAAACCGCGAGCCGCAAGAGACATCCGACTTGGCATCTATGATAATCCGCATCTGCAGTTATGTCAATACCAGAGGCCGTTCCAGAAAAGGCCTACAGCATTATTGCCTTGATATCCCTTTGTTTATTCACAATGTTCAATAACCGTTTATCCTTTTAACAGTAACATAGTATTGCGAAATACGCAATTATTTATTGATAAAGCACTGGTGCCGCGCATAAAAAAACGCCCGCCGCGGCAATCCGCTGGCGGGCGTATTCTTTTGAGCAGAAGCGATTAGGGCTTCGGCGCGACGGTGATGCCGGCTTTAGCAGCGGGCAGGGCGACAGGAGCCGCATCGTCTTGCTCGGCTGCCTTGCTAGCAGCTTTGGCAAAGCGTTGTGCGAGGCCTTCGTAGATGTCTTTCTGGTGTTCGTCAGACAGGCTGCCCAGGTTGTATTTCACTTCCTGATAGGTCTTGCGCTCTTCGATAGCGCGCAGCGAGTTGTAGTCGATTTCCAGTTTCTCTTTCGCGCCATCGTAATCAACGCCGCGGAAACCCTTTACGTAGTCGATCGAACGGCGGGTGCCGGTGATCAGGTTCAGCGCAGCGGGAGCAAGCGAGATGGCAGCGATGACAGCGCCAACAGCGAGCGAGAAGCCGGCAACGCCGATCATTGCAGCGGGAACCATCACGGGAACGGTCACAGCAGCAGCGATCGCGGTCACGGCGATTTTGCCGCCGACGGCAGCAACAACGGTGTTACCCAGTGTCGCAGCAAGCGCGGTACCTGCAACGTACCAGGAAGCAAGCGCCGCAGCGCCGCCGCCCAGCCATTGTGCGGTGTGCAGGTATTTGCCAGCCGACAGGTGGTGCGTGGCGCGTGCAGCGTTACGGCCGATGATGCCAGCGGGCATGCCGAGGAATGCGAGGGGACCGGAGCGCAGTTTTTTCGAAACGGCCATGTTGTCCAGTTTCTTTGCAGCCCACTGCAGGCCTTCGAGCGGCTTTTCGAAAACGTATTTCGTGTAGGCGTTCCAGAGCTCTTTCGGCTTGATCGGAATAACGATCTCTTTACGGGCTTCGAGTTCTTTTTCTGTCAACTGACGGGGTTCGGTCATTTCTTGGTACTGCCTTTCAAAATGAAGTCTTCTGCGTAATGTTCGAAAATCTATTCCTCTATCCCGCAGGGCCTTTTTACTGCGCAATTTGCGCGTACCGGCTCACGGCGAATCATTTTTCGAAACCGCCGCGATCCTATTTATGAAATCATGTTATGTCCATCCCCTATCTTTAATACGGGTGTATTAGAAAATATGACAGGATTATGGATTTATCACGTTGTCATAAATCAGAGGAAGAGAATGGAGGAAGGGGTTGGGAGGACAGGGAATTATAAAAGTGTAACCCCGGTCTTCGCCATGGTGGCGCGGTAGGGGGATTTAGATCAAACGTCCCGGAGTAACCTGAAAATCCGAAAGCGAGATGCTTCACCGCTACAGGAAGCAACCCGCAATATCTGTGTCGTAGACAACCGGGCACAGTTGCCCGATCTCGCCGAGATCGATGTCGGGTTTCGCCGACGGCCCGGGCGGAAGGTGTTTCTCGGCCTCTGTTTTTTCCTCCGCCGCCTTGATCATCTGGTCCAGATCGTCCGCGTACCGCGACACCTCGTCATGTGCATCCAGTCCCAGCGGCGGTATGCCGGGGGAAGTGGAATTGAATGCGGTGGCGGGGTCAAAGGGGGCGCCGTTTTAATAAAGGTCTGGCACCATTTCCGCGCCTCTTTGAGTATCGATATGAGTTTTTGCGCCTGCCCGGCTGTAATCCCGTTCGGGTATTCACTGCAGAGGGCGTACTGCGCCGCAGCGTCGCCGCCGTTTGCGGCTGACAATATTTCCGGCGTCGCGGCAGTATACCACGTCACTTGCTCCTCCTGCGGCAAGAGTATCTCGGCGGCGCGATAGCCCTGCGCGGCTGCTTTCGCCGCCCATTCCTGCGACAGCGCTTCGTTCCGCAGGAGGCTTCTATAATAAAAAACCGCAAGCATGTATTGCGCCTCGCCGTCGCCTTTCTCCGCCCGAGCCTTCAGATTGGCTTCCGCCCTTTCGAACCACAGGCGCGCTTGCTTCATGTCCTTCTCGATGCCGGAGTACAATGCGCGCCCCTGATGGTAGGCCTCGGCGACAAATACCTGCGCCTGCAGATCGCCCTCTTCAGCCGCCTTCCGGCAGACCTGTACAGCAACACCCGCATCGCGGCTTTTAGACGCCGCCGCCCGCGCGGCCTTGCACTCTGCGGCGCTGCCGGAACTACCCTCATAGCAGACCGCCAGCACCAAGAGCCCCGCCACCAGAATAACCGCGAGTATCGCGGCTTTGCGTTTCTGGAACGTGTCGTTGATCATCTGGATTTTCCGAGACGTGGTCATGGGCATTCCTTCTTTATTGCGGGTTCAGGGCGCGAGGGCCGCTGGTTTTTTTCTGGCGCTGCAACCATGAAACCGCATACGGGCATAGAGCAACGACGGCCAGATCTGCCAGTTTTGCAGCTTGGACGACGCACTGCATCAGCATGTCTGCCGCGCAGTTCGACAGGCGCTTTTCTTCGTTGTTGACGAAGCGTGAACTCATGGTGCGCTGTTTTTCCGGTCTATACTTATATAAAGCATCAAAATCCCCTCGTTGAAAAGGGACTATTCACCGTTATATACAGTAGCTCAGTTATTTAACTGCAGCCCCCCCATCCCGCCGGGGTTACAGGGATTAGGCAACTTTGGACGATTTACTGCCCAGCAACGGCTTCAGGAATTGCCCCGTATAGCTGCGTTTTTCGCGGGCGACTTTTTCGGGGGTGTCCTGAATCAGGATCTCGCCGCCCTTGTCGCCGCCTTCGGGGCCCACATCGATGATCCAGTCGGCGGTCTTGATGACTTCAAGGTTATGCTCGATCACGACGACCGTGTTGCCCTGATCGACAAGGCGGTGCAGGACTTCCAGCAGTTTGCGCACATCCTCGAAATGCAAACCTGTGGTCGGCTCATCCAATATATATAATGTGCGGCCGGTGGCGCGCTTCGACAGTTCCTTGGACAGCTTCACGCGCTGCGCCTCGCCTCCCGACAGGGTGGTGGCGCGCTGGCCGACATGGACATAGCCCAATCCGACCTCCTTCAGCGTTTCCATCTTTTCGCGGATGGAGGGCACGACCTTGAAGAATTCGGCTGCTTCCTCCACCGTCATGTCGAGCACGTCGGCGATGGATTTTTCCTTGTACTTCACTTCCAGCGTTTCGCGGTTATAGCGCGTGCCTTTACAGGCGTCGCAGGTCACATGGACATCGGGAAGGAAGTGCATTTCGATCTTGATAACGCCGTCACCTTCGCAGGCTTCGCAGCGTCCGCCCTTGACGTTAAACGAAAAACGGCCGGGGCCATAGCCGCGCGCCTTTGCTTCAGGCAGGCCCGCATACCAGTCGCGGATGGGCGTGAATGCGCCGGTGTAGGTCGCGGGGTTTGACCGCGGCGTGCGGCCGATGGGCGACTGGTCGATGTCGATCACCTTGTCGATATATTCAAGGCCCCTGATTTCGTCATGCGCGCCCGGATGCACGCGCGCCTTCATCAGGCGCCGCGCGGTTGCGGCATACAGCGTGTCGATGGTGAGCGACGACTTGCCCGAACCGGAAACGCCGGTCACGCAGGTAAAAGTGCCGACCGGAACCTTCGCATCCACGTTCTTCAGGTTGTTTTCGCGTGCGCCGATCACTTCGATATATTGCGTCTCGATGCCTTTTTTTGTCTGGACGGTTTTACCCTTGCGGCGCGTTGCCGGCACCTTGATCTCTTTCGCGCCGGTCAGATATTGCGCGGTCAGGCTGTTCTTGTTCTTCATCAGCTGGTCGCGCGTGCCCTGCGCGATCACTTCGCCGCCATGGATGCCGGCGCCGGGGCCCATGTCGATGACCCAATCCGCCATGCGGATCGCGTCTTCGTCATGTTCGACCACGAGGACAGTATTGCCAAGGTCGCGCAGGCGTTTCAGGGTATCAAGGAGTCGGTTGTTGTCGCGTTGGTGAAGGCCAATAGACGGCTCATCCAGCACATACAATACACCCGTCAGGCCGGAGCCGATCTGGGATGCAAGGCGAATGCGCTGGCTTTCCCCGCCCGACAGCGTGCCGGAACGGCGCGCGAGTGTCAGGTATTCAAGGCCCACATCCAGCAGGAAGGTCAACCGGTCGTTGATTTCTTTCAAAATCCGCACGGCGATTTCGCGGTGCTTCTTGTTCAGCTTGGGCATCAGGCTGCTGAACCAGTCATGCGAGGCCTGAATGGACAGCAGCGAAATTTCGCCCACATGCCTGCCGTCGATCTTGATCGCCAGCGCTTCGGGCTTCAGGCGATACCCTTTGCAGGCATCGCAAACATGCTCCACCTTATACTGGTCGAGGTCTTCGCGGATGTGGAAGCTGTCGGTTTCCATGTAGCGGCGGCGCAGGTTGGGCAGCACGCCTTCGAATTTGTTCGATGTCTGGTAATCGCGCGTGCCATCCCAGTATTTGAACGTGATCTTGTCTTCGCCCGTGCCGTACAGGATCGCGTCCTGCAATTTCTTCGGCAGTTTTTCCCACGGCGTGGTCATGCTGCCCTTGAACGCCTTGGCAAGGCTTTCAAGCGTCTGTTCGTACCAGCCGGATGACGAATTCGCCCAAGGCGCAACCGCGCCTTCCTTCAGCGACAGCGACGGATCTGGCACGACCATTTCGGGGTCGAAGATCATCTTGTTGCCAAGCCCGTCGCAGACGGGGCACGCGCCGAACGGGTTGTTGAACGAAAACAGGCGGGGTTCAATCTCCGCAATTGTAAATCCCGAAACGGGGCAGGCGAATTTGGAAGAGAAAATCTGTTCTTCCTTGGTGTCGGCATTCTCGACAATCACAAGGCCTTCATCGGACAGCTTCAGCGCGGTTTCCACGGAATCCGCAAGGCGGTTGCCGAGGTCTTTTTTCACCACCAGACGGTCAATGACGACGTAAATATCATGCTTGATCTGCTTGTCGAGCGTGGGCACGGCATCCAGCTCATGGAATTTGCCGTCGATCTTGACGCGCTGGAAACCTTTCTTGCGCAGCTCCTGGAATTCCTTGCGGTACTCGCCCTTGCGGCCGCGCGCGATGGGGGCCATCAGGTACAGTTTCGTGCCTTCGCCCATCTGCAAAATCTGGTCAACCATTTCGGAGGGCGTCTGGCTGGAAATCGGCTTGCCGGTCGCGGGCGAATAGGGGATGCCGACGCGCGCCCACAGCAAACGCATGTAATCATGAATTTCCGTGACCGTGCCGACGGTGGAGCGCGGGTTTTTCGAGGTCGTTTTTTGCTCGATCGAAATCGCTGGCGACAGACCTTCAATTGAATCCACATCGGGTTTTTGCATCAGCTCCAGAAACTGGCGGGCATAGGCGGACAGGGATTCAACATATCTGCGCTGCCCCTCGGCATAGATCGTGTCGAAGGCGAGCGACGATTTGCCCGAGCCGGACAACCCCGTGATCACAACCAGCTGGTCGCGGGGAATTTCGACGTCGATATTTTTCAGGTTATGTTCGCGCGCGCCTTTGATGCGGATCGATTTATTATATGCCTCAGCCATGAACCTGTATTCTCACCCTTCGATTATCCATATGATTTAGAGCGCCAACATAGCTCTGCAAGGTCTGGGAACATATATAGAACAATTCCCGCGCCTTGTCAGCAAATAGATATAAAACGAACGGCCCGGTTGTCACGCCGGGCCGCACCGATTGAGGGTAATATTTTCTGGTAGAAGGTCCCGCCCGCCGCGTCCCGGGGGAGGAAACGCGTAAAGGCGGAGGCCGCACGCAAGTGGATCGAGATCACCAGAGCCACCCGAATTCCGCCGGTTGAGAGATCGGTGTAAAGAGGCCGGTTGGCGCCAGCCGCTTCGGGTGCTTGGGTGTGTGGCGGAACTGCAGGCAGGCCCTGAAGTGATTCCGTCACCACATACGCACAATTTAATCATCTCAGATTCGCGTAAGCATCCCGTAAATTATGCGGTCCTTTTTTCTAAAATTTTACGCGCATTATTTGTGGTGAAAACAAGAAAGCCCCCTTTCCTCGGGCAACGGGAAAGGGGGCTTTCGCTGAAGAAAAACCTCGAATTAATCGACTTTTGCTTCAAGCTTGTAGGCGTGGTCCTTGTGCGCTTCCAGCGTCGGGACACTCGATGCGGCAAAGGTTTTCAGTGCGGCATTTTCGCCGTCATCCGCGTAATCCTTGAACAGCTTAACTGCTTTGCGATGCGCCGCTTTCTGCATGTCCATG
Organism: Bdellovibrionales bacterium; assembly: GCA_038247245.1. Lineage (GTDB taxonomy): Bacteria > Pseudomonadota > Alphaproteobacteria > Micavibrionales > UBA2020 > JAPWJZ01. Next base: position 18,474 of record JBBRVE010000002.1, read on the forward strand.
TAATCTTCATCGAAATCTTTCGCGTCCGCCTCGCGCAGGTCTTCCAGCTTCTCGGTGTATTTTTCCTCGAGCGCTGCGGGGGCCAGCGACATGTCGACACCGTCGGCAGCCATTGCCTCTTTCAGCTTGGCGGAAGCCATCGTGTGGTCGTCGATCATCTGCTGCGCGAAGGTTTTGATTTCGGGGTTGGTTGCGCGTTCCAGCGCGATCTTGCTCGATTCAATTTCGAACATGCCGGCCTGCGATGCCTTGCCCACGAAATCTTTCGTGGAGGTCGCAAATGCGGGGGAGGCGGCGAACAGCGCGGTCATCGCGACAGCGGCGAGGGTCAGTTTTTTCATGGGGCAGGCTCCGGTTAGGTTAAATGCGGGTCGTTCTATGCAGGTAAACAACATGCGCCCGATTCAGGTTCCAAAGTGCCCCACATAATTTTTCAATTAAATATGGCAAACTAATTTGCTTGCAATATCAACGATGTTTTGGCAATATCCAGAAAGAATTTGTTATACAGCAATTGAGCATATATACTGGCCTTACATGAACAAAAAAGTTTTACCGCGCACAAACGACCTCCCCAACGAGCACAAGCTGCAGGCTCAGTTCGCATTGGCTGCGTTCAGCACCCTCAAGGCACAAAACGTCGCCTATATCAGCGTGCCGATCACCAGCGGCCAGCGCCTTTACGATTACATGCTCGAAAAGGGCTTCAAGACCGCAGACGAGGCGAAGGCCGACCATGACGCGTTCTTTAAACACGTCGTCGAACCGAACCTCGCGCAGGGCGTGAAGGGCAGCGACGAATGGGTGCATAAACTGGATGGCGCGGTGATCGCGCCCGCCGAATTCGAAAAACGCCTCCGCATCCAAAAAGCCATCAATTGGGGGCAGGACGCCTTCATGGGCATGTGGGTGCCCCTGATCGATGAAAAAGTCACGCATATGGTCATGCTGGACGGCTGGCAGTACTCCAACGGCTCCGGCGAAGAATATCTGCAGGCCGTATTGATGCAGATGGGGCGCCGCCCGCGCAGCAATATCGAGATTGTCGATGCGCGGGGCCGCGAAATCCCCTTGAGCGAAGGCATCCGCCTTGTCGCCGAAGCATTTATTGACCTGAGCAGCCGCGGGTTGAAACCCCGCAACATGGCGGAAACAATTGGTATCCTGCTCGAAGCCGAACACCGCTTCGCAATCGAGCAGAAAACAGGTTCCGTGATCGAGCCAGCCGCAACTTCCCCCGGCTCGATTGCGAAACACACCGAATTCAACGTGCCGGCGTATGATCGCGCCGACATGGAAAAATGCGCGAAAGAAGTGCGCGATATCCTGGTGCGTGATTATCCCGATATCCTGCCGACGCTGCACAAAACCAGCAGCTACGATTTCTCCCCCATCAACGCCCTGTTCCGCGAAGTCGCCAAACCGGCGGTCGGCAACATGCACCTGCCACGCCCCCCGCTGAAACGCCCGCCCTTGGCGCTGGTGAAGTAAGCCTGCTACGTTGCGGCTTGCGTTCATAAATCATGAGCGAGAAATCACGATCACGAGGCATGCTATGAAGCCCATCAATAAGCGTTACCTTTGGGTAGCCGTCGCCTTCGCACTCATCATTGTTGCCTATGTGATTTTCAGTGACGAAGATGAGCAATCTAACTGCTGTAAACCTATATATTCTCCGTGAAAATGAAAGGCAACCTTTCTGATGAAAAAATGGATGGTTTTCGCAATAGTGTCTTGCTTATGTGTTTCGGTTACCTGCTGTGCGAGAGCGGTCAGTTTTTCGGATGAGACAATACGTTACAAAATGATTGTTGAGGTGGATACACCCGAGGGGATAAAGACCGCCAGCGCTGTCCGAGAAGCTACGCGACATAGAGAGCCAAGCATTCTGCCGGAACAGGGCGGGACGACTTACAACATCACCAAAGGCGAGGCCGTCGTTGTTGATCTCAAAAGAAGTGGAATATTTTTTGTTTTACTTGGCGGCGAACGCGAAGCAAAAGCAGTATTCCAGTCTTTAAGTCGAGACAAAAAACAACCTCATCAATCTATAAAATTATCGCTGCCCGATTATCCAAGATTTATCCGGTTTCAAGACCTAAATAATCCCTCGACAATTGAATCCATATCGCACCATAACAACAAAAATATGCCGAATGGTTACGGTGGCAATGCTTTGGCTCTACAAAGCGTATTTGGTTCTGATTTCAGCTTATTGAGCATTTCTATTCATGAAACCGACGAATCTGACAAAAGTGTAGTAGCTACCTATCTCCCTTGGTTTACTGAAAGGGCGCTCTTGCCGGGTGCGATAGGCGGCACTCCAGAGACCCCATTTAAAGACCCGACAAATACGTGGGTAACAGCAGCCGAAATTAAGAAATAGGAGTATGTGAAAATGGCAATAGATCCCAACTCTCCCCTTTTTCAAGCCATTCTTGCAATGGATTCATACAATCGAGGGTATTTTCTGGAGTTAATTTAAATCAATACGATGCACAAGGACATCTCACCGGCAAGGGCTATCGAGAAGCAAAGAAGATGCCACGACAGAGGAGCACTCCTGTGCAGAACGTGCACATTTCAGGAGGAACCTTTCATCAATCTCCCATCGGGATTGGGACACATGTTAGCCAATCCCTTTCTGGAGCACTCGGAGACTCTTCGGTGTTCAATGAACTACGCCAAACTCTCAAAAATGTGCCGGACGAGAATCAGCGCGCGAAGGTTCTTTCCTGCGTCGATGAGATGGAAAAAGCTCAGAGCGCGCCCACTTTCGCGCAGCGATATAAAGAGTTTATTAGCCTTACCGCAGATCATCTGACATTGATTACGCCTTTTATCCCAGCGCTAACTCATTTTCTCGGCGCTTAGCGGGCAGCAAGAAACGGCAAGCAGAATTTTATACACAACCTATATACAACTAATTTTGAGAGTATATTATTAAATAGAATCAATGGCTATTTTATAGCCCTCAATCTCGCCGGGGTTACTCCGATTTTATAATCGAGGCTGTGCTAACGCTTGAGCCCAGATTTTTTCAAATTCTTCCTTGGTGATTTCTTGCGGCTCAAATTGGGGATCTTTCGCGATGTATTCCAAAGAAGGGTTTGCTTCTAGCCCCAATCCCGCACATAGCAATGAGACTTCAGTTTTACTGCCGTAAGCCATATGCCCGTTGCGAAATACTTCCACTTTGCGCTGTTCCCAGCGCTGTTCGTTCATTTCACAATACAAGAGCACGGGCTCGTCTAGATGATTATGATGCCAAATGCAGCGCATATAAATCATGGCTTAATCACCAGCTAAGCCACCGCCTGCTGCTTCACGCCGACCAGTTCCGAAAAGCGTTCGATATAGAGGCGTTTGGATTCGTTGGCCGATAGGGGTTTTACGCTCCAGCCTTTTACGGCGGCGGGGGGCGGGCCGAAGAATTCGTTGGCTTCGGCTTCGCTGAAACCGGCCAGCTGTGTTGCCTCCAGCCAGGCGCAGATTTTATCGGCGCGCTTGATGAATTTTTTCAGCTGCGGGGTGATGATCGCGGGCATGCCGAAGCGCACATGGATTGCTTCCATCAGCTTGTCTTCAAAGGCGCGGTAATTGACGCCCAGCGCGTTCTTGAACGGCGAAATCATGTCGCCGACCACATATTCCGACGCATCATGTAAAAGTGCGGCCAGCAGCCATTGGGGGTCGGACGCCGGTTCCAGCGTATTGCAGATCTGCTCCACGATGACGGAATGCTGCGCGACGTTGAACGAATGCTCGCCGGTGGTCTGGCCGTTCCATCTCGCGACTCTGGAAAGTCCGTGCGCGATGTCCTCGATTTCAATATCCATCGGGGAGGGGTTGATGAGGTCGAGGCGGCGTCCGCTCAACATCCGTTGCCATGCGCGCATGTAATTTTTGCCCTTTTTTTTGGTTGCGACCAACCTTGTCAGCCTATAGCCGCCATGATAAACATAAGGCGTTTCAAGGCTTCAAAAACTGCCGCAGATTCTCTGCTGTCTGGTTATGGGATTAATCCTAATCGACCGCGGCGGATTCGGCTAGAGCCTTTCGGGACATTCAGTTGTTTAGTGCACAGAAAAGGCGAAAAAATCATGGCAGGCAGCGTTAATAAAGTCATCCTCGTGGGCAACCTCGGCAAAGATCCCGAAATCCGCAGCTTCGCCAATGGCGGCCGCGTCGCCAGCTTCTCGATTGCCACCTCCGAATCCTGGAAAGACAAGGCCTCGGGCGAGAAGAAAGAGCGCACCGAATGGCACCGCATTTCCGTGCTGAACGACAACCTGGTCGGCATCGTCGAAAAATACATCAAAAAAGGCGCGAAAGTTTATATCGAAGGCCAGCTGGAAACCCGCAAATGGACCGATAAAGACGGCGCTGAAAAATACACGACCGAAGTCGTGCTGCGCCCCTTCCGCGGCGAAATCACCATGCTCGACAGCAAAGGCGGCGGCTCGTCGTTTGAATCGTCGGGCGGCGATTACGGTATGGAATCGGCAGGTTCCGGCGCGTCGGGCGGCAACTACGCCTCTTCCGGCAAAGCCGACAAGATGGACGACGAGATCCCGTTCTGATTTAAGGGGTCACCGTTTTGGCATTCGCAAGCCTCATCCGCAAATCACTCACGCCGCTGATTTACGCGAATCTCGCGGCGATGGTGATTGCGGGCGGGTGGCTGGCGGCGCAGGGCTATATCTCGTCCATCTGGCCGGCGATCATCGCGCTGATTTTCTCTCCTCTGATCCTGCCGCTCTATCTTTTTCCTGCCGCGTTTTTTGCAGGCATGATGCAGGTCGTATCATTGGCCTATCCGCGCGTGTCGAAATTCATGGCACTGGTCAGCACGCTTTACATGATCACCGCTTTTGCGATGTATGCGATGGGCACGATTTACCTGATGTACGGCGTGATGGAACGCGAACCGCTGGCGGCATTCTTCTTCGGTGTTGCGGCGGGGGTTGCGCCCTTCGCGATACTGGCGGCAAAAGACCGCGACAACCTGTTTTTCACCGGCCTTGTCTGGATGGAAAAGCTTTGTGCGGTGGTGGTCATGCTGCTCGCGCTTTTGAAGGGCATCGCGCCGTGGCACGGCTTCTGGATTTTCTGGTGCCTGATGGCCGCGATGGTGGGCGCGCAGGCGCTCTACGAAAAAATCTTCATGAAAAAGACCGAAACGGCTGTCACACCGACCGTGTGATTACTTCTTCACCGGCGTCTCGCCATCCTTGAAACGGATGGTGAGGTTCTGTTGTTTGGCGGCATCCGTTGTCGTGCTGACGATATTGCGGTTTTCGTCGTAAACGACGGCATAGCCGCGTTCCAGCACCCGCTCGAAAGACAGGTTTTCCAGCATTCCCGACAGGTTCTTCAGGTGTCTGGCGCGCTCAGTTAAAATCTTGTTTTCGGTGTTCGTGAGACGTTCCGCAAAGTTTTTGATATGCCGCTGTGCATCACCGATTTTTTGCACGAGGGCGCGGGGCGAAATCTTGGCGGCGAGTTCTTTCACGCGCGCGCTGCGTCGTTCCAGCCATGACGCCAAACCACTGTCCAGCCGCTGCCCCAGATGGTCGAGTTTTTGCGACGCATGTTCCAGCAACCGCTTCGGGTCGCCAAGGCCGCGCCCCAAACCCTGCAACTGCAACGCATGACGCTGCGCGAGGCGTTGCAGAGATACAAACATGCGCTGCTGCCGTTCCATGACGAAGGATTGCAGCTCCACCCGCACCGGCACGGCCTTTTCGGCGGCGGCGGTCGGGGTGGGGGCGCGCAAATCCGATGCGTAATCGATCAGCGTTGTATCTGTTTCATGGCCGACGGCGGAAATCAGCGGGATCTTGCTGGCCGCCGCCGCGCGCACGACGATTTCATCGTTGAACGGCATCAGGTCTTCCAGCGAACCGCCGCCACGCGCCACGATAATCACATCGGGGCGGTCGGGCGATCCTTCGGGAATTGAATTGAAGCCTGCAATCGCCTGCGCCACGGCCTGCGCCGCGCCTGCACCCTGCACGATGACAGGCCACAACAACACGCGGCGGGGAAAACGCTCGTTCAACCTGTGCATGATATCGCGGATGACGGCGCCGGTGGGCGATGTCACCACGCCGATCACGTTCGGCAGGAAGGGAATTTTCTTTTTGCGCTCCGCATCGAACAGGCCTTCGGCGGCCAGCTTCTTTTTGCGGTCTTCCAGCATCTTCAGCAGTGCGCCTTGTCCCGCCAGCTCCATCGTCTCGATGATCAGCTGGTAATTGGAGCGTCCGGGATAGGTCGTCAGGCGGCCGGTGCAGACGACATCCATGCCTTCTTCCGGCTTGATGCCCAGTTTCGACAGCGTGCCTTTCCAGCAGATCGCGTCGATCACCGCGCCGTCATCTTTCAAAGCGGAATACAGGTGACCGGATTTCGCGACGGTGACCTTTGAAATTTCGCCGCGCACGCGCACGAAGGAAAACTCCCCCTCGATCACGCGCTTCAGTTTATTGCTAAGCTCGCTGACTGTAAATTCGGGCGGCGCATTGCTGGCGGGTGCGCCCGGTGCGGGCGGTACCGGCGGCAGGCCGAACGGATCATCGTTGTCGAACAACCCGGCCACGGTTACGGGCGCGGGCCTTGCGGGGGGCGGGCCGGGCGGCCGGGCGGGCCCAGCACCACGATATCGGCGGCGCTGTCCACGAACAGGTGGTTCACGCCGGAACCCGCGATGCCTTCCACCGTCACGCGCATGCCGACAAACTGGTCAAGCTCGGGGTCGGTGAAGGGGTTGTTGCCGCGGATGCGCAGCTTCATCGGGTTGCCGTCGCCGGTATCCAGCACCACGGCCTGATGTTCGCTTTTCGAGCCCTTGGCGTAGGTTTCCTTGCGCACCATGCCGGTATAGGTTTTCTTCTGGCCGAGGCTCATGGCGACGCTCCTGGTAAATGTGAATGCCGCGATTATGCGTAACAGGGGAGTATGAGTCAACCGACGCTTTTGCGTCGCCGCCGCCTTGCGCGGGGGTCCAGAAGGCAGTCCTGCCGTCTTGTGACTTAACTCATGTGACGCGCAGACGCGCTTCTGGATGCCCGCGCAAGGCGGGCATGGCGGAATAGCGATTAACGCCGGTCTTTAAAAAAGTCTTTTAAAAGCACCGCGCATTCCTGCTCGTGGATGCCGCCATAGACTTCCGGCGCATGGTGGCAGGTGGGCTGGCCATAGAATTTGCCGCCATGGTCGACCCCGCCGCCCTTCGGGTCATAGGCGCCGAAATAAAGCCTGCGGATGCGGGCGAACGATATCGCGGCGGCGCACATGGCGCAGGGTTCCAGGCTCACATACAGGTCGCATTCGGGCAGGCGCGGGGTATCGTAAATCTTGCCGCCTTCCTGCAGCACGACGATTTCCGCATGTGCCGTCGGGTCGCGCCATGTTTCGGTCTGGTTGCCCGACCGCGCCACAATCTCGCCGGTCACGCCGTTGACCAGCACCGCCCCCACGGGTATTTCGCCGCGTGCGGCTGCCGCTTTTGCTTCGGAAATTGCTTCAATCATGTATTTGTTTTGTGCGTCCATATCGCTAAAGTACCAGAAATGAGCACCGAAGAGCAAAAGCCTGAACGTATCGCCAAGCGCCTCGCCCGCGCCGGGGTCTGCTCGCGCAGGGACGCGGAGCGGCTCATCCTAGAAGGTCGCGTCAAGCTGAACGGCGAGATTCTGGCAAGCCCCGCCCAGAACGTGACAGAAGCCGACCAGATCGAGGTCGATGGCAACCCCGTCGGTGCAAAAGAACCGACGCGGCTGTGGCGTTACCATAAACCGCGCGGCCTTGTGACGACGCATAAGGACGAACACGGGCGGCAGACTATTTTCGAAAGCCTGCCCGAAGACATGCCCCGCGTGATTTCCGTGGGGCGGCTCGACTTGAATTCCGAGGGGCTGATCCTGCTGACCAATAACGGCGCGCTGACGCGCCACCTTGAACTGCCCGCAACCGGCTGGACACGCAAATACCGTGTGCGCGCCTTCGGCGAAATGACCGATGCAAAAGTCGCGCGGCTGCATAACGGCGTCACCGTCGATGGCGTGCATTACGGCAAGATCGTGGCCACTGTCGAGCGTGAAACCGGCGACAACGTCTGGATCGAAATGATTTTGACCGAAGGCAAGAACCGCGAAATCCGCCGCGTGCTGGAATTTTTGGGTCTGACCGTCAACCGCCTCATCCGCACCTCCTATGGCCCCTTCACGCTTGGCAACATGGACGAGGGCGCGGTCGAGGAAGTGTCGAAAAAAACGATACAGGAAACGCTGGGCGGAAAATTTTTATAAACGAAAGGCGATATGACGATGCGCAAATTATTCATGGTGCTGGTGGCGGTTCTGGCATTGACCGCGACAGCGGTCTTGGCATTGAACGTGACAGCCGTGCAGGCGGCAGACGACGTACCGGCGGCAAAACCCGTCGCAGAAGGCCAGTTCAAGACCCTGCCCGATGTTGCCCTGACGAACGATCCCGCGCAGCGGGCGCAATTCACGGTGAATATGTTCTTTGCCAGCTGCTTCATGAATTTTTTCAAGCCCGAGCAGATCGCGCCCTGGGCGGATAAATACATGAACCGCCTTGTCCCCGAAGACGCAGCCTCTTTCCTCACCTCCGTCAGTTCAAAATCGGGGGATGTCTGGTTCGCGCAATTGCCGGGCGGCAAACGCCCTGAAAGCAACGATACCGTGCCGGGCGGTGAATTTGTGCTGGTGAGCGAACCGGGCCGCTGCCACGTCATCGGCCTCGGCGCGGACGAAGCCGCGTTTCACATGGCGATGAAGAAATTCTCGGATGATGCAAAGAAAAACATGCCCGGCCGCGAAATCACCTATGCCTATCGCGCTAAAAACAAGGCGAAGAACGGCGAGCCCGCGCTGAACAACAACACCAGCACCATCAAAATCCGCCAGCCGAAAAACGGCCTTGTCATCACCATCTTCGGATCAAGCGCGCAGGGAAAACTGCACGAGGTCACATCGATCATCACGATGTTCTCGAACGCGAAACTGGCCGATACCGGCGTAAAACTGCCCGGCCCGGGTGAACGGCTGAAGGAACCGGCGGGCCAGTAATTTTCCGCGACTGCTCATAAATTGCGGCGAATACCGTGAACATTGCGGGGTTGCCGTTGCCGCATGAATGGTTTATTTTCTGGCTAAATCAAAAACGCCAGCACAAGGAAAAACAACATGTCTCCCGCCACCACCGTCAATCAGGACGAAGTCCTGAAGGTCCTCAACAAAATTCTCGAGGCCGAACTTGCGGGCGTCGTGCGCTATATCCACTACTCGCTGATGATTTTCGGCTATAACCGTATTCCGATCGTGTCGTGGCTGCGCAGCCAGGCGACGGAATCGATGGATCATGCGCAGCAGGCGGGTGAACTCATCACCCATTTCGGTGGCCACCCCTCGCTCGGCATCGGTTCCCTGCTGGAATCACACAAGCATGACATCAGCGACATCCTGAAGGAATCGCTGGAACATGAAAAGGCGACCCTCGGCCATTATCACGAACTGCTGAAACTGGTCGAAGGCAAATCCGTGCTGCTCGAAGAATACGCACGCGACCTGATCCGCCAGGAAGAACTGCACACCGGCGACGTCGACAAAATGCTCCGCCGCCCCGGCGAACTGCGCGAAGTCGCGAAATCCTAAGATTTAAACCTTGCTGTCATCCTGAACGAAGTGAAGGATATCTCTTGTTTGCCAAGGGATATCCTTCACTTCGTTCAGGATGACGTTTTGATTGTTGGCCTGATGTTTATTCGTCCTGCGCGGGCGTCAGGATGTTCACGCCCAGCTTGCGGATGGCGACGTCGTGCAGCCGTCTTGCGATGGCCAGCCACATGGGGCTGATCAGCAGCGACAGGGCGATCACGGAAATCATCAGGCGGTATCCCTCCGCCGAAATCACGTTCGCGGCCACGCCGCCCGCCACAAGGATAAATGAAAATTCGCCCAGCTGCCCCATCACCACGCCCGCATGGAACGCGCGCCGCCACGGCTCGCCCAGCAAATGCAGGATGCCGACGTTTACAAATGTTTTAAGGAAGGTGACGATGGCCAGTACCAGCAGCACGTTTTTCCAGTTGGAAACGATATAATCAAGGTCGATCAGCAAGCCAATGGACAGGAAAAACACCATCAGCAGGATCGTCTGGATGGGTTCTGCCGCCTTGTGCATTGTCGCCCGTACATTTGAATTGCCGATGATCAGCCCCGCAAGGAACGCGCCATAGGCGGTGGAAAGGCCGACGAGCCCCGACAGCGTCGCCCATGTAAAGCAGAACGCCAATGCGGCCAGTGGAATGACTTCATGCCGCGACACAATCCAGCCCGACATGGGCAGGTCGATGCGGTCGCGCTTTGACAGGAACCAGCTGACGGCGACCAGCAGCCCGATTGCAATGGCCAGTTTCACGATAATGGCGGCGGTCACACCATTCGCGCCGATTGAACCTGCGTCATGCCCGCTGCCGAACGCGCCGATGATCAGCAGCATGGGGATAACGGCAAGGTCTTGCGCGATCAGGACGGAAACGGTGGTGCGGCCGACAGGCGTGCGCAGCTCGTCCGTTTCCTCCAGAATTTTGATGGCGACAGCCGTGGATGACAGGGCCGTTGCAAAGGCGAAGACGACAATGCGCTCCAGAGTCCAGTCGAGGAAATGGCCGATGCCGTAAAACACCGCCAGCGCCGCCACAATCTGCAGTGCAGCGACCGACAGCGCCTTCCGGTAAACCGTTTTGAAACTGCGCAAGCTGAGTTCCATGCCGATCAGGAACAGCAGCATGATCACGCCCAGTTCCGCCAGCACCTGCACAGTTTCTGTATTGGATACGAGCTTTAATCCCGTAGGGCCCAGCGCCACGCCCGCAAGGATATAGCCGACGATGGCGGGCTGGCGCAGGCGGATCAACGCAAGGCCGCAGAGCAATGCTGCGGTGGTGACAAGCGCGATGGAGGTAAGTGTGTCGATATGATCAGCGGCCATGCCTGATATCCTAACCCCTAAACCTTAACAAAAAAAAGCCGCGCCTGACATTAGTTTGTCGGGCGCGGCTTTTGTATGTCGGTAATTATTGCAGGTAGATGTGGATCTCGCTGTTGCGCACATCGGTGCTGTTCGCAGCGTTCAGGCGCACGCGTTCAACCGGCAGGCCCATTTGCGCGAGCGAGCGCAGGACGGCTTCGCCGTTCTTGCGGGCTTCGGACGATGCCAGCGCGACTTCGGCGGGGTTGCCGCGCGAGGGGGACACAGCCACGAGGTCGAAACGGGCAGCGGGGTATTTTTCCAGCGCCTGGCTGACCGCGTTATACAAAGGCTCCTGATAACTCACGTTCGGGCGGTCGAAACGGATGATGACCAGCGGGCGGCCGCGGGCGGGTGCCTGCGGCGCGTTGCGGTACATCTCGTTGTTCGATTCCGTCGCCTTTTTGTAAAGCGTGTTGGAAATGTTCTGGCCGTACAGGTCGCCGTTGGTGATGGCGAGCGACAGCGTCTGCAGGTTCGCGCGTTCGGAGCGCAGGTACGATCCGCGGCGGTTGATCTCGTCGCCGACCGAGGTCAGCAGGCGGTTCAGGTTAACGATTTCCTGATTCACGTTGTCTTCCAGCGTGCGCAGGCGGTCATGGTCGGCCTTCACAGCGCCCGACAGGCCATAGGCCGCGCGGGTGTTTTCCTGCAGGTAAGCTGCCTTGGATGCTTCGTTTGCAAGGTCGGTCGCCAGCTCGTTCAGCAGGCCGGCGCTTTGCGACAGGCTGTCGAGGCTGTTTTCAGCGGCGTTCCAGCGTTCCACCAGCACGGGGTTGCCGGGGGTGGTGCCGGACTGCAGTTCGGTATTGATGGCGGCGACCTGTTCATAATAACGCGCGGCATCGCTATCGCTTTTCGATTGCAGCGAACGCAGACGGCCCTGGAATTTCGAGGTCGTACCCTGCAGCGATGACAGGTCGCGGTTCAGGTCGTTCACCTTGCGCGACACCAGCGTCTCGACGCCGGAATGGTAATAGGGGACGGGCGAGAATTTCGTGGCGTTGTCTTCGGTCAGCACCGTGTCGCGCGATCCGCGGCGGTAAATCACATCGGGTGCGGGCGCATCGGTCTTCTGCAGCGCGGGGCGTGTATCCGTGGTGCGCGAGAAGCTGGGTGCCGCCACCTGATTGTCGCCATTGTAGGTGGCCATTTTGCCATCTGCCGTGCAGGCGCTTAAGGTTGCGCTCAGCGTGAGCGCGGCGACGAATGTGCGGAGAACGGTTTTCAGCAAGGCGCTACCTCGTATTCAAAAAAAAGCATGAACCTCTGGTGGGGTCATTGTTCTTTTTAAACTATAAATCCAAGGACTTGCAATATTGAATCGACTCTGGCACCGGATCATTTGCGAGATTTCTTAAGGGGATGGCACTATTATCATTTTCATAACGATTTCAAAGACAAGCGAAATTCGCTATGCTGCCGCAAGGGTGTGAATACCCCCGAATAACCGCAGAAGTTGAACGCAATTCGCTTGCCCTTTCATTCCGAATCTTATAGAAACCATAAGTCTTGCGCCCATAGCTCAACTGGATAGAGCATCTGACTACGAATCAGAAGGTTAGGAGTTCGAATCTCTTTGGGCGCACCATTATTTCAAGCACTTAGGTGCTTTCTCGGTTATCTAATAAGTTACCAAGTGACCTATAAGTGACCCAAAAACCTCCACAAAAGACCGAATCTCCCCCGTATCTCGCGCACGAACTCGCCAGAAAAGACTTATTCGAATATTCGGATTTGTATTCCGATGCGGATATTCAGGCGATTTGTGCGCGGCATGAAATTTCGTTTGAAGATCGCGGCAGGGTGTTTGGCGCGGTGCTGGATTTTGCAGCGAAGAGGTATGCAGCGCTGAAATATCGGGAGTCGATTGATCTAAGTCCCTCCGAAACCGGCAGGCATCTGACCAGCCTGCGCAGGGCAGCGAAAGAACTGGCTGCGGAGTTAGGGCGGCTGCCGCCCGCATCGCGCGAAGTTTTCGACAAGGCCGAGGGCGAACTGCAACGGGAACTCGAAAACCGGCTGGAAGAAGTTTCGATGCAGCGCGAGACATCACCGCCAGCGCGCATGGAGCAGGCCGCGACGGGCTCGTTTCATGTTATACGCGACAAAGAACCAACCGATGGCTGGCAGGGCTGGGAAACGCGCATGGAATATGTGGCGTTCAGGGATATCGAAAATGCGCTGAAGCAACTGCAAATGATTTGCGAAACGGGCATCGGATATTTGCAGCCGCAAAAGGGCGGCAGGCCGGAAAACAAGGCCATGCAAGTCTGGACGGGAATGCTCAGCGATTTCTGGGCGAAAGACCTAAAGCGCGTCTATAGGGTCGATGGCTATAAGGGCGAGGTCGTGAGCGATGCGGGTGATTTCCTGACTGATTGCCTTAAGCTCCTCGACCCCGCCGCTATAGACCAGCTCTATAGCCAAATGCGCCGCTATCGTGAAACCATGCCGCGCAAAAAGGCTTAAGGCATCGCTATAGTCCAGCATTTAAGCCTTTCACCTTAAGCCTAGCCTTAAGCCGCTATAGCAATCCCTATAATTCCCTAATCCCAACATTAACTGCCCGACAGAAAGAGGCAGTTAATGTTTCTGGGTTATCACCAGTGCTTTGAAATGACGAAGCTGCTGCCTTGCGCAATGCTGTCCTCAGGTAAAACCAGAGTCGAGGATGACAAATGAGCGCAACAGAGAAAACATCAGGGCAGGACGACATGAACCGCCTGATCAACGAAACGGAAGCGGCGGGGTTTTTGGGATATTCCATCCGCGCCCTGCAAAACTGGCGATACAGGGGAGGTGGGCCGGATTTTGTGAAGGTGTCGCGGCGGTCGGTGCGTTATCGCCGCAAAGACCTGATCGCCTGGGCGGATCGCAACACAGTTTCCAGCACATCGGAATACTGATGCGCCCGCCCCTACATCCTCCTGTGCAACCCGTCACGCAACCTTATGGCTTCGTGGCCAACCTGCGGGTCCAGCGTGCAGCAGGTTTTGATGCGGATTTACAAAACATGACCTTCCGTGTTTTCGCACTGATAGTGACCTATGCCGACAAAAACGGCGAATGTTACCCGTCGATTGCCAAAATGGCGAAAAAGCTGGGCGTATCGCGGCAGGCCATACAAAACCAGATACGCAAGCTGGTGGATAAGGGCTATTTAAAATCCTGTCCCCAGACCAGCCGGACAAACATTTATAAAATCCTGCAACCAGCCGCAGGTTGCCCTGCGCCGCAACCGCATGCAGTTGACACCGCCGCAACCCCATTCGGTTGCCCAAAGATACCCCTTAAAAAAACAGATAAAGACCACCGATTGCATTCAAGGGTAGAGACAAAATGGGGCGGTCAGCGCGCGTATTATCAGGAAAAGCGAAGGGAACATGAAACGGGCATATCCAAAACCGATGAAGTGGAGTTGCAAATGTTGCGGGAACAGGCGCATCACGGTTTAAATGTCGGTCAGCGCATCGAAATGGATATGGATTTACAGGCCAGTGCCACGCGGTTGCATCCAAATCACAAACAGCGCCACGAATATTTGAAATCCCGTTATGCCGCTTTGCGTGACGCGACAGCCCGCGAAGCGGTCATCCAAGCGGAATGAAGCAGTATCAGCCCGCTTCACAAGCGGTTAATCAAGCACAATTCAAGTGTGATTAACGGCGCTTCAAACTACAGGTGAAGCGCGAATTGGCACGATTTCAAGCCCTCGCCAAGCAGAAGTTTGATAAAACTATCGCTTCGTAGCGTGTTTAAGTGGTTGCGAAGCCCATGCAAGCGGGGTTTTCTAAGTAGTCGTCCCCTTTTCAGGGCTTAAACACCAAGTATAGCAAGCCGATTAGCTTTCTCATGACCTGAAGAGGTGATCACGCGCTGCACTCGCCATCAATGGAAGGCTAGATCTTACATTTTGGTATATCAATGCGGAGCGCGTTCTCGACTGCGGTTCTATCGTGACGGAGTGCAACGGAAAGATTATCGCGAAAACAAGCATCCTGCCGAAGCCGTAAGCGGCCTTTCGGAACAAGAAACACTTCAGCATTCACCTGTTCAAGCGGAGACGTTCCATGAAGGAAGGCCTGTCGATAAAGTTCAACGACAAATCGAGGTTCCTGAAGCCTGCACCCAAGCCCACGATCAAGAATGAGAACGACATCAAGGTCGGCCACCGCATCGAAGCGGAGGGCTCGAAGATCGCCGTCCGGGGCGGCAAGATCGTGAGCCGATGGGAGTCCCTGCTAAAGAAAGACCCCAGGAGCCGACACGAGACACCCAAGCAGAAACTCAACGATTACCGCCAGGCCGCTGCCGAAGCGGCTGCGCGCAAGCACAAGGCGGCTCGCGCCCACCGCAAGCCCAACGGCGCGCCGACACCCTGACGAAGGGTGAAGCCTAAACACAACGGCCTGCCTTGCTGGAGGCCGTTGTGTTTTCCAGTCTTGCAGTGTAGGGGTCACTAACTACATCACTTGCACGGCTTGCTAGTTGCCGATTGAGCATCCTCAGACTTTTGCGCCCTTGTAGCATCGTCCTCTTCGATTATGTGCCCGCATCGAACGGTAATCGCAGGTGTAAGAACGACATATGCTCCATACGAAAGCATTGCTGCTGCAATTAATCCGACAAGAGCGATTTTATACCGTGATTTCATTGACTATCCCTTAATTGAGGGGTGGGGGCGTAATTGTTACAGGCACGGGTAGTGATATGGACTTCGACGATGCTGTGATGGATTGCCATCCCAGTGGTGCCTCAAGAGTGGCTCCGGAAAAACGGCCTACCTTAGTCCTGATGGTTACATCACCGGGCGAGCCGATCATTGTTATGCTCTTTCCAGGAAACTTTTTGGCCAGCCAATACGCAAGCCTGCCATTAAAGCTGTTAATGCCTCCCTGCGAGCCGCCACACACAAGAGAATGAATTGGCTTATCTGGCGTGTAACCAGCGTCAAGCATATCCTGTCCAACTTCTTCAAACGAAAGCAGTGATCCTCCTTCTTCAGCAGTCGATACCGCGTATGGATCATAAAGGCCGGAACTTTCGTTCTTTTTACCGTGTGCGCCCAAAGTAAAATAATTGGAATTATTGTATGAATGGTTAGCACGCCAACTCGTATAATTATCATAACTCCATGCCATTGACATTTTGTTAACATCTACAAGCCCGAGATAATCGCTGTATCTGATCGGGTTCTGACCCACGTAATTGAATAAGTTAGAGCCTCCGTTGAAACCAATCGGATCACTTTGCACATACCTTCCTACCTTTATGGCAACCTGATTATCCCGTCCGCGCGCCTGAATCTCATGTTCCTGCAAAATGTTGCCGATGCCGTCGTAGGCACAGGCTGTCAAGTAAGCGGTGGCGAGTTCTTCGGAAATGGCGCAAATGTCGCGGGGCAAGCGGATTCCTCAAAGCGGGAGTTCAGGTTGTCAACTTACGCCGCCCCTCGTCGAAGAGGCGAGCCTTAATAGTATTTTGTCAGCTGACTGTTTAAATGAATGATACACCTCCAAACCTTCTCTTCTTATAGCAACGTCAAGTTTGGCACTAAGTTGCTGGAGTATATTGCTTGCATCTTCAACTTTTCCTTGACGCTCACAATACAAAGCAAAATATATTTCAAGAGAGCCTTCTCGCTCAAGATTGGTGTATCCAAGCGCTATAACGTTATCATGTAATTCCTTCACCATCGAGAACTGCGCGTTATGATCGCAAAAGAGCATCATTTTCCACTCTGCCACTCTGCGTCTGACCTCCAATTTTGATTCTTCCGACGACGCTAACGCTAGACAAGTTTCTTCCGCCTCATTTAGAGTGGGTCCAATTTCGGCTATAGGCTTTTCGAACGCACGAGCTGCAGTTGTATCCAATATTCTCGCGATTCTTCTGGATTCATTCTCACTATTTGTCATTACGCAACCTATTTTGGTGAGGAAAAATTCCAGTAGTCACATCTGGCTAAACCGCTGCCACTAAGCGTACTAGAGGGCCATTCTCCCTCTCTGACGCATGCCTGCCTGCAAAGGTCGCAACGTCCGGAATTAGGAGCGCTACCGGGCAGATCATCTAACGATGTGTCCAGACAGCTGACGTAATGCGCCTGACAGCTTTTACCTTCATCCGATTTTTTAGGGATGGCTGGGGGCGGCGCAGGGGGCGCATCCCCTCCTGTTCGGGGCGATGACTTGTTGCAAGCAGAATTTGGATCTTTATGACATTGTTCAATCTGCTTTTGGATGATGTCGGCAACTATGATACCAGTGATTACGAGCACGCACCCTTCCATAACAAGAGCCACTGCATTCCCTGTCGGGTCAATGTTCATCACAGGGTTGACGTTGGCGTAGTTGAAGGTGTTGAGGCCGCCATAGATGCCGATAGGGTCGGATGAGATATAGCGGCCAACAGTTGCCTCTGACGCAGCTTCGCCGTACCGAGGGGCATTTTCTCTAGACGCTGTAAGAGCTTGCGGATAAAAATTTCTGCCGCGCCTGCCACTTCCGTAAAAAATTTTCTCTGACGCGCTTTTTTCCGCGCGCAGCGACATTCCGGCGAACATGCCGGGCGGCGGTGCGGATGGCTGCGGGTGCTGGCTAAGAAGCAAGATTATTTCTCCTGCCTCAAGTTTCCCTCACCGGGGCGCGCGGCGCAAGGGGCGTTTTTTGGCATTGGAGGGCCTTTTCAGGCGGTTTGGTCGGGTTCTGCCTCGTCGGCATCCAGCACCCGCGCAAGGGCTTCCTGCGCCTCCGGGGCGGGCGCGCTGCCGGGCTCATGCTGCGCCCGGTGCAGGCGCGCGGGGTGCGTGGCGGTATGGATGGCTTGCAGCTTGTCGATGGCGACATGTGTGTAAATCGCCGTGGTTTCCAGTTTTTCATGGCCGAGCATGGCTTGAAGGAAGCGTATATCCGCGCCGCCTTCAAGCATGTGCGTGGCGCAGGCGTGGCGCAGCAGATGGGTCGCCCCCGGCTTGTTTATCCCGGCGCATTCCATGTACTTCCTCATGCGCGCGGCGATGAAGGCGGGCAGGCACGGCTCCCCGTAATCGGTCACGAACAGCGCTTCATGCTCGTGCGTGAGCAGCTGCGGCCTGCCTTCGAGCAGGTACTTGTCGAGCCATGCCAGCGCCCTCTCGCCTATCGGCACCACCCGGTCGCGCTTGTTCTTCCCTTCGCGCACGGCGATAAGGCGGCGGTGGAAGTCGGCGTCATAAATGGCAAGGTTCGCGGCCTCCGTCCGGCGCAGGCCCGTGCTGTACAGCAGTTCCAGCAGCGCCCGGTCGCGCAGGCCCATCGGGTCGCTAGGGTCGGCCTCGGCCAGTATCGCCTCCACCTCCGGGATGGACAGCACCACGCGCGGAAGCCGCTTGCCGTCGCGCGGAATGTCCAGCTCGGAAGCCGGATTGTAAAGGATATGGTTTTCTCTCGCCAGCCAACGGAACCAGAGTTTCAGCGGCACAAGGCAGCCCATTTGTGTGCCGGAGGTGAGCGGCTTTCCGTCCGGCTTGCGGTAGTAAAACAGATGCCGCTGGTAACGCTCCACCACCTGCTTGCTCACATCGGCGGGTTTCATCAACCCGCGCTCGTCGCACCACACGATAAAGCGCCGGATGGCGACGCGGCGCGACTGCACGGTGTCGGCGCTGTAGCCGTGCACGGCCAGCCATTCCAGATGTTCGTGCATGTAGGGCAGCATCGGGTGGTCTGCAAGCGGGTCGCGGGCCGCTGCTTGCGGCGGGCGCGGCGGCTTGCGCGCGTTGCGTTTGCGCGTCTTGATGCGCCAGCGCAGGCCCTTGGTTGTCATGGATACGACACGGCGGCGGGGCCGTGGCCGTTCAGGGCGCGCGATTCAGGGGCGGATTCCGCGTTTTGCGCGGGAATGGCTGTGGCTATTGGGTTTTCTGCGTTTTCGACGCCCCGACCGCCCGCCGACAAGGGGCCGACTGGCCCCCGACCGGGGGCCGACCGCGCGGCATTTAACCCCGACCGGGTTTTGTCGTAGTCGAGTTTTGCCGGGTCGATAAGCCCGGACAGATGCGGCGCGGCGTTGTCGTCGCCGTCATGCAGCAGCTCGTAATGGAACAGTCCCGCAGGCCCCCGGTGCAGCAGCAACAGCTCAAGGTCGGCAAGCCGCGCAAGATGCACTTTTAGCTGCGTGTCGGAGACGCCCGTATGGTCGCGCAGCTCCTTGCGGCTAAAGCGAATGTCCCGAGGCGGTAGCTTCCTTGCGGCAGCGCGGGCCTGCACCATCTGCCGGATGAGGCGCAGCAGCCGCCTTGTCTGCGGCGGCAGCTCGTCAAGGGAGCGGCCAAGGACTTCATGCGCCAGCGTGGTTGCGCGCGCAATATCCTCGCGCGTGGCCTCGATGTAGGAGATTGTTTTCTCGCCTTGGGTAAACGTGCGGATGGGCCGCTGGTGCTGGTGCAGCAGCGCAATCACGTCGATAAGAGTCAGATACTTTTCATGGTCGCGGCGGGTGCGCGTCCGGTCGTCAAGGAAGGTCAGGCGGTCGGCGTATGGGTTCACCACGAACAGCGGCTGCAGGAGCCGCTGCGCGTTCTGTTGCAGGGCCAAGATCCCGGTTTTCGCGGCCTTGGCCTGCAAGCCGTCGAGCGTTCTTTTAGCCCGCTGCTTCTCATGGATGGCGCGGGTCTGCTCCCGCCCTTCATCCACCGCCAGCACAAGGCAGCGGTTCATCAGCTCTTCGTCAATGTCGATGGCCGTGGTCGTCGTTATCAGCGCGGCGGGGCCTTCGACTCTGTATTCCTGCGTCACCAGATTGCCGTTGGCGTCGGCTCCGGTGCTGGCAATCACCAGCTCTCCCTCGGATTGCAGCAGCTTCAACGCATAGGCGGCGCGCTGCGCGCCCTGTTCCTCCGCTATCGCCAGCACTTTGTTTTTAAGCGCGTCCTTGCCCATGTAGTACAGGCTCTGCCCGGTCACGGCGCTGTATTTCACCTTGTGGTCGTCGGGCATGAAGGCCAGCACCGCGTCCATGACGGAAGTTTTCCCGCCCGCGCTGCTCGACTGGATAACGACGCCAAGCGGGTTTTCCAGCTTGCGCGAAGTCGCGGCAAGATAGGCCGTCAAGACGTTGGTTTCCTCGCCCACCATCCCGCAGCGCACGAAGTCGGCCAGAATGCGCTCTATCAGGTCAGGCGCGCGCAGCAGCGCAAGCGCGGCCTCGCGCTCGTCCTCCGTCATGTCGGGGGTCGCGGGGTCTTTGGGCGCAAGCGCCTTGTTAATCTCGTCGTCCTGCACTTCTTCGAGCTTCAGCAGGACGCGGCCCAGCTCCGCTTTCAGCTCATCCTCCTTCGAGCGTAATTCGTGCGCGGCTGCTTGCGTGAACACCGCGCGGGCGCGGGCGGCGTAGAGGTCAAGCGTATCAACATGGAACAGGTCGCCTTGGCTCACCATCACAATGACTTTCAGGACGCCCACAGAGAGATTTTTGGGCAGGCCCCGGATGCGCCAGCGGCGCGCGCCGAAGGTCAACAGCACTTCCCGTTCGTTCACCGCGGCGTCGAGGTCGCAACGCGGCGCAGGCGGCATGGGTGATGCCGGCATGACAGCCGGCGCCGGATTCATAGCAGCTAAAGAAGATGGCACAGCTTCTTTAGTCGCCTCTTGTGGCGCAGGCTCGACCACGGTCAGTTCAGGCTCCTGCACATCCCGCGCGGGCGCTGTTCCGCTGCCGAGCCATTCGGCCTTGCGGATAAGAGCGCCAAGGCTTTTATTCGCAGGCTGCACTTTCAGCGCGTACTCGTTGGCGTCAACGCCTTGCGGGAACATGATGCGCCAGCATTCGATTCCAGCCTCCATCAGCTGCGCCGCAACCTTGGCAGCGCCCCGGTCGCCTGCCTCGTCGCGGTCGAAGGCGATTAACACGCGCTTGATGCCGTGGGTTTTAAAGGCGGTCAGCATTTCAGCGGTGAAGCCCTCGACGCCATAGGCGGCAGTCACATTGCGGAAGCCCGCGCACCAGAAGGTCGCGGCGTCCAGCAGGGCTTCGCACAGGATAATTTCTTTGCTGGCCGTCAATGCCTGCACGTTCCATAGGCCCTTGTGCGGCCCCGGCAGATACAGGTGCAGCGGTGTCCCCTTACGCAAGTTGTTCAGCAGCTTCCGGCCATAGATTTCCTGCACGTCGCCCTGCGGGCCGAGAATAGGAACAACCAACGAGCCGTTAAAGTGTTCATGGCCGCTTTCGCGGTAGATGCCGAGTTTTTCCAGCCGCGCGCGGATGGCTGCGCCTTCTTTCCGGGTTTTGTCCGGCAGGCGCAGGCCCAAGCTGCGGTCGGCAAGGCCGAGTTTGAAGGTGTCGATCAGCTCCGCGTTGTCCAAGCCGCGCTCTTTCAGGTAGGCGAGAGCTTCCGGCGATTGTTTCAGGCGGCTGTGATAATAGGCAACAACATCAGCCAGCAGCTTGTTGTCCTCCGCGTCCACCGTCACAGGCGCGGGCAAGGCCCGCACCGTGCTGCGTTTTACCGGGGCCTCTGTCACTTCGGACAGGCCCTCACGCAGCAGCTCGACCGCATGACGGAAGCTGACGCCGTTTTTCTTCATCACCCAGTCGACAACGCCGCCGCCAGCGCCGCAGCCGAAGCAGTTAAACAGGTTCTTGTCGCCGGATACGCGGAAGGATGGTGTCTCTTCCTCGTGGAACGGGCAGAGGCCCACATGGTCTTTGCCCTGCTTGGTCAGTTCCACGCCCGACGATTCGACCAGACGCAGCAGCGAAGTTTCATTTTTTAGCCGCTCTATCTCTGCATCCGGGATTCTCGCCATTTTCGGGGGTTCCTTCTAAAACCTGTCAAGAGGTGGGCCGGGTCAAGCGGCTAAAAATTAACCTGATTGAGTTTTACGTCATATGCTTGTAAAGTCAACAAGGATGAACATAGTTTCAGGGCGCTTATCCAGAATCGGAGGTTAGTATCATGGTCGCATTAGAGAACCAGCAATCGGGTGTCGCTATGGGCCAGTCTCTTTCTCAGGACGAGAAGATTTATTTTAAAACGCTCGGCGCGCGCATCGCGCAGCGCCGCGAAGAACTCGACCTGACACAGCAACAGGTCGCGGACGCCCTGCACCTGACACAGCAAACCTATGCGGCTTATGAGGTTGGCCGTCACAGGCTGCCCGTTTCCCTGCTTCCCGTCCTCTCCGAAGTCTTGTCGATAGAGGTGGAAGTATTGCTTGGGATGGCCGCGAAGAACGCAAAGCGCGGCCCCGCGCCGAAGTACCAGCAGCAGATTGAGCAGATAAGCCGCCTGCCTAAACCGCAGCAGCGTATGCTGACGGACGTAATCGACGGCCTCCTGCTAAAGTTCGGCTGACGGAGGCAACATTTTTATTTCGCCCGCCTGCTCTCTACCGGGAGCGGGATGGGGAATCATTAGCAGCTAAGAAAAGACTATCCTGCTTTACGCACCGCGCCGGGTGACGCCCGCGCGGCTGCGCCTCTGCCTTCCGCGCCTTCGGGCGGGACAAGCCGCGATAGCAGCTCTTTCGTTTGCAACACGTTACGCCGCAGCGCCACGGTCGCAAGCGCCGGGTTCAAGGCGATTGCGGCTTGCTGCCGCACGATAACGGCAGGCGGCGGCCCGCGCGCGGCTCGGCCCTCGGGCAGATTAAGCGCGCGCAACAGTTCCGCGTTGCTCTGGCGTTGCAGGCGCGTCGTAAAGGCAACCTCGTTGAACGACGCCGACAGCGGAACTTTCATGATGATGGTGTAAGGCGGCATCCCGTTCAGCAGCAGGCCCATGCGGTAGATATTCCGTTCCAGCTCCCGGTTCACGGCCTGAATGCGCTCTGTCTCCCGCCGCTGGCGCTCCAGCGTTGACATTTCTTCGGCCACCCTGCGGAAGGCATCCATTTTTTGCTCAAGCTCTTTTTGCCGTTCCTCGGCGGCCTGCTGGCGGCGGGTGCGCTCCTGCAACCATTCGCTTTCCTGCCGCTGCATGATGCGCGCCCATGCCCGCTCCAGCAACAGGCGGATGCGGGTGATGAACCCTTCCGGCAGCGCCGCGCTGCCGATAGACGCCTCCAGCAGCGCAATGTCGTTTGACATCGAGGACAGCCGCGCCTCCATCTGCGCCACTTGCTCCAGCAGCGCACGGATGGCCGGGGTCGGCTTTACCCTGTTGGCCTGTTTCGCTTGCTGCTCGGCCACCACGTCGCGGTATTGCTGAATCTGCACAATCTCCGCGTTGTATTCCGCGCGGGTGCGGCCTTGGTCGATGGCGGGATAATCCACCTCCCGCCCGTTCTTCTCGCGCTTTGTGACGCTGCCCTGTTTCGGCTTCGTGCCCTTGCGGTGCATCGCCATCGAGGTCACGCCCACATGGGTCTGCGGCGGCGTCATGATGCCGCGCGCCTTGTGGCTGCGGTGGTCGATGCGGGCGCTGTGTCCGGCTTTCTCAAGCGCCGTATTCGCCAGCGCCTCCCATGTCTTGCGAAGCTCGATGATTTCGGCGGGGCCGCTGCGCTTGCCGTCCAGCACCCGCGTTTTCTTGCCAAGCCCGCCGCCGTCCACCTCGCGCACGGTCATTTGCAAGTGGGCGTGGTAATTCCACGGGTTGCCCTCGGCATGGGGGCGGTGCATAGCAACATCGACCGCCACGCCGTACCGCTTGAGCAGGTGGAAGGCGAAGGCCTGCACAAGCGCCCGCATCTGCGCCTCGTTCAGCTCGTGCGGCAGGGCAAGCACGACCTCGCGCGCCACCCGCGCGTCTTTGCGCTTCTCGGCGGCCTCGGCCATGTTCCACAGCAGGGCATGGTCGGCCAGCCAGGGCGGCGCGCCTTCAGGCAGCAGGATGAAGGTTTCCATGACGCCGTGCCGGGGCCGGAAGTCATAGGCCCGGCCCGACCGCTCGTCAATCAGCAGCGTACCCGTCCGATAGGCGGCGAAGGCAACCGCGCTCCGGGTCACGCCCGGAACCTTCGAGGCGCGGCTGATGGCCTTCACGCTGCAATGAAAGATCGCCATGAGCGGCTTTCATCCTCCCTTAAAAACGCGCTGTATCGTGCCGCAGAAAGGCGCGTACTGCGCGGGGGCCGCTAAAAAAAGCGGCCCGCATTCGAAGCGCGCCGACATGATGCGAAGAGCATCAGGTGGGCGGGCTTCGCTCCCGGCTAGAAGTGCCGGGATGCGCGCTCTCGCGCGCCGCATGGTCAAGCGTCCCAACATCGGCGGGAGCTTGACCGGGTTTCCAAAGGGGCGTACAAGCCCCTTGTGTTCAGGTGTCGGGGCGAACAGCCCTGACATGCAGCCGCCACAAGGAACGGTGAAGGCTGCCGAGTGCAGAGGCGTTTCGCCTTTGCCGCGCGTGCGTTGCCCCGCTTGAGGGGGCAATGCGTAAGTGCGCCTTTAATCAATTCTATGCTTCGTCGCAGGTGGTCATCGGTTAGTCGTCCGGTGGTGAAGTGAGTTTTTTCGCGCAATACAGCGTCTCCGGCTGTCTGGTGATTTTTACAGCCGTTGCACTTAACCCGGCATTACGGGTTGCGCTGAATCTTGCTCTTACCTCGAGTCTAAGGCGCGGCAGCTTGACCAATGGTTAAAGTTTTTGGAATCAACACGCTCGGACAGGGGAAGGAATATCGGGGTGTTCCTCGATACGGCGCGACTCGGGTGGGTCGCGCTTGTGTATTACAAAGCTCATGCGGCGGCGCAATATCCCGCGCCGACTGCATTCAGTTTTTGCGGGTTTTCTTTTTCAGGGGTCGGCCCCGCGCGGCAGCGCGGGCCGGGGTTGAGGGGCGCTCGCCCGGCCGGGCGGCAGGCCCGGACGCAAGAGCGGGGCTCGCTCAGGGGACGTCTTTCCAGTAAAAAAACGGCCCACCAATGTAGAGCAGAAGAATCACAAAATAGAACAAGAGCACCGTATTAATAACCGTATTCGTTCCGCCCTTGAAAAACTTCAATGACACCGAGTAGTAAAAAGCACATCCTAGAAAGTAAACTAGGGGGTATTTCTCAATCGCCCTGCATTGTGCGCTGAAAAAATGAAACACTGGAGGCCAAATCGATCCGAGTTCCATAGCTGTCTCGTAGAGCAGCCGAAAGGCGGATCGACTGAATACGAAGAAGATAATTGCAATGGCAATGAAACCTAAATTGAATCTTTCAATAAAGTGACCGAATTCAAACCCCTTTAGAAAATTTATTATTCTGCGCTGCATCCGCATGAACCCTCCTTGTCTAAAAGCGGGTCCAATTTGCTGTAAATATCTGTCATGATGCCGTACTTAGCGCGCAACGC
The DNA here is from genome assembly GCA_038247245.1 of Bdellovibrionales bacterium. Classification (GTDB taxonomy): domain Bacteria; phylum Pseudomonadota; class Alphaproteobacteria; order Micavibrionales; family UBA2020; genus JAPWJZ01. The sequence goes on from JBBRVE010000002.1 coordinate 43,807, forward strand.
TTGAGTAGCTTCGTGGATAAATAACCTTGCTGCTTCCTCTCTACTCCAGCCAAGAGACCTGACGCTCATGCCCATAGTTTGGTCCGGTTGGCCCGGAAACCCATACTGCGGAAGAAACCTAGGTTCCCAATTAGTGTGACCAGCCCCCCCATTTGCAGTGAAGAAGGTATTATCCTCCCAAAATGAATGGGGATAATAGCCAAAGTTAAAGCTCACTACATTCGTAAAAAACATATCCTCTAAGGTTTGATTGTCCTTACGAAGTTGTTTCCTAAACCAGTCGCCGAGGGCGCTACATTTCAGCCTATTGTAGGCTTCTTCGATAATTTCATCTTTGGTAGCAGGGTCGCCCACGCCGGAGTTCACGTCTATGAATTTTAAACCTAGTGGGTCAATCGCATTGACCGGATTCTGCCCAACATAGCCGAAGGTGTTGAGGCCGCCAGCTATTCCGATTGGGTCGCTGCTGATATAGCGGCCTACATTCAGAAGTTCCAATTTACTCCAACCCCTTAGAGTGCTGGCGGTTCTTTTCTATTGCTTTAAAATGTTTCTCGGAACGCTTTAGGTCATTAATAAACGCTACAGCTACCGTAGAGATATGAGCTTTGGCATTCTTGGCGCAGCCTTTATCAATCATCTGAAGTAGCACCTCGCTGTCTTGAGTGAGGAATGGGCGTTTAACTTGCCTGTCAAACACATTGTAGCCGGAAAAATAACCTAAAACCCAAGCGGCATTCTCCTTTTCAACGGCAGAGCCAGTGCGCCGATGGGTCAACCATTCCGAGCAGAGCCGGTTACTTGCATTTGGATCAATTATCTCGGGGTGTGAATTAAAATATCCATCCTGCTTCGGTGAAGCACTCACGCCTTCCCCTTGAAAAAAAGCAACCATCGCCAAGACTGATAAAAGCCCGAGTATGTTCGTCTTAATTTCCATCAAGCGTTTCCTCTTTACTGCTTTGGCGGCGTACAAATCCCGCCAGCCTCCGGGACACATTGATAATCATTTTTAAGAGCTTTAAGAAAATATGGCGTGACGAATGGTGATACCGCTGGATCAACAACAAAAGGTAGTGGGCAAACGGGCATTGGGCCGTTAGCAGTGCCTTTCATTTCCAAGCCCAGCATATCGAGCGGTCCGCCCGGGGCAACGAAACTGCAAGCTGTTCCTTGATCGTACACGCAGTCGTATTGCCCCCACTTCACCACAGGAGATTTGGGATCATCTGGATCAGCAGGAGCGTAAGTTATCCCGCCGAAATTATAATCAGGTTGGTAAATTCCTAACTGTGTAAGAGCGGGGTCTTTCTCAGTAACTTCGGGAGCATGTGCAGTGCAAACTAAATACTTATCAGATGGGCAAAGTCCCATAAAGTCAAAAAACCCAACAGGATTAGCTTTTACGTAGAGGAAAGTGTTGAGGCCGCCAGTGAGTCCGATAGGGTCGGACGATATATAGCGGCCTATATTTATGGCAACCTTGTTATCGCGCTCGGGTTGCTGATACGTATGGTCGGGACAAAGGTTGCCGCTGTCGTCGTACTCGCCTTGCAGCAACTGGGCAACCGCGTCGTAGTTATATGCCGTCGCGCTGCCGGGGGCGTGTCGGTCAGAAAAATCGTGAAGATCGCGCGGCAATGTAATTCCTTAAAGCCAGAGGTTTAAGTTAGTGCAGAAATCAAGTTAATCCGCCCCCTTTGATTATTCTTTGCGTCGCAACTCCCACAAACGCCCTTTCAGAGCGGCAACAGCTTTTTCAAAATCTGTAAGTGCAAACTTCCAAGTACCGCCATCCTTGGGACTAAATATTTCAATCTGCATTTCGTCAAAGCCTTCTTCTTGAGTCATGACGCATACTATCTGATCGTCAAAATATAGGTCGCCAACAAGGTCCTCGTGGTCGGGATCACTACCTACAGTAATGCGGAAACGCGGGTTCATGGTTCTAAGAATCCCATGAAATTACCTCCGGCATCATATCGCGCGCCGCCGCCAAGCGAACCGCCATAATAATCTGTTCCGCCAAACCTGTTACTACTTGTCCTCTTCACATTTCCCAATATATCGTTAAGAAGCTCTTGGCCTTTAGAATTCTTGGCGGCGACGTTTCCTGTCGCCTCTGGGAATACTGTTCCTTCACGACGCCCATGCTTTTCTAATGCACGACCTGCTTTCGTTAACTGTCCACCTTTATCTATAGCTTGCCCTGCTTTGCGAAGCGCCTCTATATCACCGTGGCAATTCTGTGCGCTCTTGCGGAACGCGCCCTTAAGAATTCCACCTGCTCCGCTAACAACTCCTGCTCCAGCTGCCGCTTCTATGCCTGTGGTGAGTGGGCCCCATGGATTTATCTGATATTCAATATCCCCGGTCACATCTGGCGCGTTGGCGTAGTCCGCATAGAAAATAATACCAGCGGCGAAGGCAAGGGGGATGAAGAAAAATTCCCCGGTCGGGTCAACCCAGTTCACCGGGTTCTGCCCGACATAGCCGTAGGTGTTGAGGCCCCCGGCAAGACCGATGGGGTCAGAGGATATATAGCGGCCAAGCGTCGGATCATAGTCGCGCATGTAGTTGTAGTGGAGGCCGGTTTCGGCATCCGCGAACTGGCCAGGGAAGCGCAAGTTGCTCGCTGCCGCTCCCGACGTTGCATAGGTTTCGCCGAACGGCTCCTGCTGGCGGTCCCAGACGACGGCTTGCGTCGCGTCGGTCATTTTCTGGGGCGTGTTGAGGTGGTCGGGGTGGACGTAATAGATCGTGCCCGCCGCCTCGATCTGCGCCAGCGGTATGTTGCCGAGCCAGATGTATTCGCGCAGGTTGGTGCCGCTGCCATCTGATTCAGCTATCAGGCGACCGACTTCGTCGTAGTGAAAGTGGACGGTCGTCGTGCCGTCGGATTTGCTGACGCGCTGGCCAAGCGCATTGACCTTGTAGGTCGTGGTGGTGCTGCCCACCAATACGGATTCAAGTCGGTTGCGCCCACCATAGGTGAAACTCACGTCGGGGTCGGTGGCGCGGTTGTCTGTCGCGGTATTGCCCGATGCCGTATAGGTGAAGCTGCGCGTGTTCGTGCCGTCGTTGATGCTGGAAAGCTTGTTGCTGCCGCCCGGCAGGGTCGAGGTCTGCGTGACGCCGCTTTTCACGCGCGTCAGGCGGTTGGCGTTGAAGTCATAGGTGTAATCGACCGTTCCGTAAGCGCCGACTGCCTGGCTGAGCCGGTTCAGCGTATCGAGCGTAAAAGTCTGGTTACGGCCAGATGCAAGGTTGTCGGTGATCGCCGTAATGTTGCCTGCGTTGTCATAGGCGATATCGAGGTCCTGCACATGCGTCGCTCCGTCCTCCGTCACGATATCCGTCAGCCAGTAGTTCTGGTCGAATGTCCGCGCCAGTGTGAGGCTGTTGCCGTAGGTTAGTCCTTTCAGCGGCCCGAAAGGCTCATACGTGATGCTTGATGCCAGCGTCGCGGGCGTGCCCGTGCTGGTCGCCACCGTGATGATCTTGCCGTGACTGTCATAGGTATAAGTCACAGTGCGCCCAGACGGATAGGTGACTTGGGTCACGCGGTTGGCGACATCATAGGCATAGGCCGTCGTGTAGGTCTGCGCGCCGATAGTGCGGACGCTTTGCGTCACGTTGCCCACATCGTCATAGGTGAGCGCCGTCGTGCCGCTTTCATCGGTGATGCCCGTCAGCCGCCCGACGCCCTTGTTGCCGCCCGATGTACTGTCATAGGTGAAGGCCATGTTTTCGCCGGAATAAGCCGGGAAGGTGACGGTCAGGGGACGGTTGAGCGCGTCGAAGGTACGGTTGGTAACGACGCCACGCGCATCGGTCTGGCTGGTGACGTTTTCCGCGAGGTCGTAGTTATAGACGGTCGTGCCGGTGTCGGGGCTGGTGGCCTGAATCACGCGGCTGAAGCCGTCATAAATGTAAGTGGTGGATAGTGTGCGGAAGTCGCTCTGGCTCGTCGCGTTGTCGCGGGAGTCGTAGCCGGTCGATGCCACTTTCGTCAGCGGATCGGTAACGGTTATCAGGCGGTCGAGCGCGTCGAACGCCATGTTTGTGGCATTGCTGCGCGCGTCCGTTGCCCGCGTACGGTTGCTGTTGGCGTCGTAGAGATAAGCGGTCGCCTGCGGCGAAGACGCGCCTATGTTTTTCTTGAGCCGCGAAATCTCGTCGAATTCGCGTGCCTGTTTCGCCCGCAGGGCTGGGGTCGCGTTTTTAACGTCTTCCTGAATAATGTTTCCGTCGGCATCCAGCGTGTATTCGATGCGCTCGCCCGCTTCGTTCTCGACCGCCGTCAGGCGTTGCGCATTGTCGTAGGTGTAGGTGAGTGTGGTCGCATCGGGCAGCGTGATCAGCGTCACCAGACCCGCCAGGTCGTAATCAATCGTCGTGACCTGATTACCCGCCGTCGCATTCACCGTGTAGGTCTTCAGCCGCCCCAGATCGTCATAGGTGAGATCGGTCACAAGGCTGTTTGGATCGGTGAAGGACAGCGGCCTGCCCATGTTGTCGTAGGAAGTGATCGACGTGACCTGGCTGAGCGCGTTCGTGACGGTCGCAAGGTTTTTTTCCGTGCTGGTGTAGGTATAGGTCGTCGTGTCCGTCAGATCGGTGCGCGGGCCATCCGCCGTCAGCACGTTTCCGAGCGCGTCATAGGTATTGGTCCAGGTGCGGTTATTTCCCGTGGTGGTGTAGGGAACGGTCTGGGTTTGGCTGTCGGTCTGCTTGTAAGTGAGCCTGTTGCCAGCGGCGTCATAGGTCATGTCCACGGTCAGCCCGGTACGCGTGACCTGCGTCGGCAGACGCAGAGTCGTGTCCCAAGTCGTGCCGATGGTACGCGCCTGCGCGCCGCCGAAGGCTTCGGTGCGGCTCGTTTCCAGCCCCGCCGAGGAAATGGTGTGTTTGGTGACGTTGCCCTTCCAGTCAGTGTAATTCGCGGCGAAACCGTTGGCGTTGTAGGTGAACTGGGAATTTGCGGCGGGGACCGATCCCACGGCAAGGCGGTCGATGCGCGTGACTTTCGGCATGCTCTGGAGCGTTGAAAACGTGTATTTGTCCTGGCCGCCGAGCGGGCCGGTGACGGTTCTGGTGCCATCGACGTTGTAGGTGATGGTGGTCAGGCCTGCGCCGCCTGCGTGCTGGCTGGAAGTTGCCCGCCCGGTCGTGCTGTCATATGCCCATGTGGCGTAGCGGTTGCCCAGCTCGTCCGTGATGCCTGTCAGGTAGGTGGGGAAATTCGTGTCTTCGTAAAGATACGTGATGACCGGATTATCCGTTAGGCTGGGCGTGCTGTCGGGATACGTGACGGTCGATAAAATTTTCGTCAGCGCAGTGGTGCTCGGATAAGCATTGACGTAGCCGTACGTGTAAACCTCGCCGTTCGGGTCGGTCACCGTGTCCACCAAGCCGTCGCCATTGTAGGTGAGCGTCAGCGAGCGGCCCAGATTATCGGCAACCGTCGTGAGCTTGCCGGAGCTATAGGTGAGGGTCTGCGTGTATCCGTCAAGAAAGGCAATCGACTGCAATACGCCGGTGCTGTTGTAGGTCTCAACCGTTTTGTCGCCATCCGTCAGCAGCCAGTTGCTACCGGACTGGACGAGTTTGAGGACCACGTCGGTGTCGGAACTCCACACGCCACCCGACTTGTTAAAAATAGCCCGCTGTCCGTCGCCGCGCCACGCGCCCCATTTGGTAGAGCCGCTGTTTTCGAGAAAGCGCTCGTAAATGTTCCGCCAGCCTGGCCCCATCACGCCGTTCGTCAGGCGGATCTGGCTGTTATAGGTCCGCGCGAAAATGAGCGGGTGCGCGCCGGAGCCTTGGATATCGATCTTGGTCTCGAATTTATTGCCTGTGCTGACGGTAATCGGATTGCCGCATTGGGGTTTCGAGACCCAGGGCGCATCTCCGCTCACGCCCTCTCCCAATGCAGGATCTGGGCACGCCGCGCCAAATGTCTTACGCCCCGCTGAAACCGAGCAGCCGGATGTTGACCACGCATTTTCATCAAGGCCTGACGGGCAGCCCGACCGGATACTGAGGCTGCGGGGCAAAGTCAGGTAAAAATATTTGCAGATCCACATCGGGTGGCTGTCGCCGAACACGTCCACGCGAGATCCCATCACGAGGTCTCCGTAGGGTGATGCGTAATACGCTTTGATGCCATCGCAGACCAATTGCGCCGTCTGGCACGAATAGCCGGGTCCCGCCCCTTGGCATCCGGAAATCAGTTGAGGGCTCGTTTCCCAGTAATACGTCTGGGCTTGCGAGGGGGACGATATGAATAGAAAGGCGAGCACAACGCCAAGCGTCATTCGGTTGAAATGTTTCATGGACGCCTACTTTGTGTGGAGATGGGGTAATAGATAATTTTAAGCGCGAGCTCGTTAAGAAAGTATCAATAATCTCGAGTTGTAATTAAAATTAAACACTTGTTCTTAATTTTAGTGCATATCGGCGAATGCAGCGCCTTCCGAGAACCTGAGGTATCTGATGACGGGTTTAACAGCTAAACGTAATATTTTATAGCCGTGTCGTCCTTTGTCATTGATTTCTTATCAAGAGAAATCACATTTGAATTATCTGAAGAAATATATTGCATGATACGTTCTGACCATTTCAAAAGCGCTTGTTCCTTTTCTTCACCATATTCGTATCTGTTATAAACAGCTGCAACACCGCTGATAATTCCATTCGAGTGATTGAGGATTTTCTCGATCACATGCGGCGCGACGCGCAGGCTTGCCATGTGGCTGGCGGCGCTGCGGCGGAGGTCGTGAACGCGCCATTCTGGCAACGCATCAAGGTCTTGGCGGGTTTTGAGGCTTTCGCCTTGTTTGATTGCGCTTTCGTGCCTTTCATTCCTTATTCTTTGAACACGCTTATCAAGCGCATTCTTTCCTTGGGTAAATCCCGAATAAGGGGTTGTGCCTGTCGTCGTAAAAACGAGGTCGCCCATTTCAGGCGCTTTTTCTAGCAGGCTTAAAGCGAGCGCGGAAAGCGGCACATCATGCGCACGGTCGGTTTTGGTATTTTCACGCGGCAAGTGCCAAATCTTATTTTTGAAATCGATGTCTTTCCATTTAAGCGTGGCGACTTCATTGCGCCTTTGCGCAGTAACAAGCGCAAACTGGATGAAGATGCCATAGGGATAGCCTATTTCTTCGCAGGCCTCCCAGACGTCTTTAATTTCCAAGGCCGTCAAAACGCGGTCGCGTGAATTATCAGGCGTCTGCTTTGTAACGCCGTCGGCAGGCGAAAAATGGAGTATGTCGCGCTGCACGCACCACCTAAAAAATTTCTTGATATGGGCGAGGGCGCGATTGGCGGCGATGGGTGCGCCGCGATCCGTAATACGGTCGAGAATTTTAACGATATTAGCTTTCGTTACCTCATGAACCGGCAACGTACCGATTAGAGGTAGAACGTCATTATCAAAGATGCGCCTTTTTTCTTTCCAATGCTTGTTGTGCTGCTTTGCGTATTTCTCGATGAACTGGTCAAAGGCCGAAGAAACGATATAGGCGCTTCTGGCTTTACGCTTTTGCTCGGTGGGGTCGATATTGTCGGCAATTTTGGCTAGATGCTTGATGGCGAGGTCACGGGCTGTGTCCAGCGCGATCTTGCCGTATTGCCCGACCGTATGGATGCGCTTGCGACCGCGATGGCGATACCAGACGATAAAGGCTTTCTTGCCGGACGGATAAATGCGGCAGCCAAAACTTGGTATCTGCGTATCCCAACGGATATCCCATGCGCCGCTTTCACCGCCTGCATAGGTGAAACTGTCGATATCTCGTTTTGTTAGCTTCTGCGCCATTTCCAAGTGACCTATAAGTGACCCAATTGTAGCGAAACTAGGCGTTTTGTGGAAAACTCTAGCGTAGAATACAACAGAAAAAAGCTATTGGATACAGCACTTTAGCGCAAAACGGCGAAAGCTGGCGTAACAACCCGATACGGCTACGAATCAGAAGGTTAGGAGTTCGAATCTCTTTGGGCGCACCACTTTTCCTCCTCCCATGAAATGAAACTGAAATGAAACGGCACCTGCGGGCTTCTCTTGCGCGGCACTTTTCGTTATGGCAATCATAGGGTTCACAACAGGGGAAACATCATGACGGACGGCATCCAGCCTTGGGGCGCAGCCGAAAAAGAAGCGTGGTTTCAAAGCCAGTCTATCCAGCGTTCATACCAGACAGATGTCGTGGATCGCCTGAATGCGTTGCCGCCGGAAAATTTCAGCATGGAACAATACGGCGCGCTATCGCATGACCCCGCGCGCTATCCGCTCTATGTCGTGAAAACAAAACCGTGGAACGATGAAAACCCGACGGTGCTCATCACCGGCGGCGTGCACGGGTACGAGGATAGCGGCATCACCGGCGCGCTGCGGTTTTTGGAAGAAGTCGCGGCCGAATATGGCGACCGCGTGAATTTCGTCGTCTATCCCTGCATCAGCCCGCTGGGCTATGAAATCAACCACCGCTGGAACCGCAAAGCCGAAGACCCGAACCGCCATTTCTTCGCGGGTGGCACGGCGGAGGAATCTTTGCAGCTGATGGCATCGGTTGAATCGCTGAAGGTGCGTTTTCGCGCCGCAGTGGATTTGCATGAAACGAATTATCGCGATGTCGACATCACGGCGGAACGCCGTGCGCGCGACGGCCAGAAATTCGAGGCGGGTGATGATTTCATCCCCGAGGGCTTTTATCTGGTCGTGCCGTCGACATCCGACGTTACGCTGGGCCATGATGTGATCGATGCGGTGCGCAAGGTCACGCCCATCGCCATTGATGCCGAAATTCTGGGCTATCCCAGCGATAAGGGCATTATCGTGATTGATGATGTGAACACGCTGCTGCAGGATTTCGCGCGCAAGCATGCCGATGTCGCCATGACGACTGAAATCTATCCCGACAAAGCACCCAAAAAAGAAGCCGAAGACGCGCAGATCGCAACGATCAAGACTGTCATCGCCTATGCCTTGAAAAATCCGTCGCCTTAAGGGTTCAGTCGGGGGGTTTTCTTTTTCGCAGGCGCGGGGGCTGTGGCCAGCGCCTTAAACGATTCCTCGCGCTCTGCCGCCGAGTTGAAATAGACGCGCACCGGTTCCGGATACGGGTTATCGGATGTTTTCTGGCGTTCCAGCGACATGCTGAATTTGAATGCCGCTGATGCATCGGGGCGGTCGTCGTTAAAGAACGACACGGATGTAAAATCTTCCGGCTTCACATACACGGCGCGGCCATTCGTCTGCACCTGCGTCAGCGCACCGCTGGCGGCGGCCAGCTTGGTGGCGAAATTCACGCGGTCTGCGGTTTCTTCTTCCTTTGCGCGGCGCTGCGCCTCCCTGCTCAATGCCTGCAGGTCGCTGACGGAGGCGTCCTTGTCTTCCAGAAGGTTGTTCAGGATCTCGCTCACGCGGTCGCGCTTGAAGGTATGGTCGTTCGTCTGCACATCCAGCGAACCGGACGCGTTGAAATACACGTTCACCTGCGATCCGTCATCGCGGATTTCACGCACCTCTGCGGGGTCGATATACAATGCTAGGGGATTGTACCAGCGTGCATGCGCTTCCTGCGGCTTGAATTCCAGCAGCGTTTTGCCGGTGGCGTGCACGGCATCCAGCAGCGATGAAAGCTCCGCCGGCTTGACGTGATAGTTTTCTTCCCATCCCGCGCCCTTCACGCCGATGATCGCACCCTGCGTGCCATCCTTGGTCACTTCGGTCACGGTTGCGAAGGTCACGGCCCTGGGCGATATGAAATGCGGATATTCCTTGTCCTCGTGGCGCATGGGCAGCGAGACCAGCGGGTTGCCCGCGTCAGCGAGTTTTTGGAGCAGTGCGCCCGTGTCGATATTGGAGCTTTTCGCGTTGAGGTAAAGCAGCACGCCCTTTTCATTAAAAATCGTCAGTTCGTCCTTTTCCGGTAAAACATGGATGGCGGTGACGGTGGAAAGGTCGACGAAGCGCGGTTTTTCTTCCGATGCGCTGATATTGACGAGGTTTTTCATGGGGAAGACTCCGGCTGTTGAAATGCATTCAGGCATTCTAATGCTGCTTTATGCTATGTCAAATGATTATCTTAATAATATAATGTTATCAGTAGTTAGATTTTAAATATTGAATTACGGGCAGACTTATATTATACATAACATTATAAAAACCGGAGCCTAAACAAAGGTTAAGGCATGAGCAATGCGCCGCCCATCATCCTCGACGACGCCATCAAGCAGCTGGCTGAAAAGGGCAGCTATGCGGATTTCCGTGCGGGCGTTGCGCATCTGATGGACGATATGCGCACGCGCAAGGCGGTGCTGTCGCTGGTGCGTGCGCTGCCCAGAAATTTCAGGAACTGGCAAAAAACGGAATCCGTGCGCCTTCACGTCGAATTAAACGGCGCGGAAGTGACCGTGCCGAACGTGCTGGCGGCGGAGGTCAAGCGTCTCGACAGCCGCATCGACACCCATGAATTCAAGGCCGTCAACGGCTTGAAAATCGAATACGAAGACGGCGTGCTGGAAAAAATGCTGGCGGGCATGAAGCCCGACGGGCGCGGCTACACCGATGTGCATGAAATTTTCATGGAGAAAATCGGCCAGCCCGCGCGCAACCATGTGCTGCGTGAACAATCGCGCATTACTGGCTTGCGCAAGAAATACGATGACGTGCGCGTGACCGTGCGCGAGGGCACGGACGGCCAGCCCGAATTCCGCGCGTTTTCTGTCACGCAAGACGGCATCGATGCGCAAGCGAGGCAGGCACAGGATGCGCGCGCGCGAGCCATCGCCGAAATTACCGATATCGCGCGCTATATTTCCGCCGTCACCGCGCCGGATGTGGATGGAAAATTGCGCTCTGCCATTAAAGTGCAGCTAAGGTATGTGCAGGATCCGCCCGTGCTGGCATGGCAGAAACGCGAAGTATTCGCGATGCTGGGCAAACGCGAAACGCCCGATCCCGCATCGCTGAACGTGCCTGCCCGCATCCATGCCGCGCTGGCGCAGGGCAACGCCAACATGCAGACGCAGTTCAATGACGCGGTGAAGCAGGTCCCCATCACGCCGTCGCCGCAGGTCATGAAGGAATTGACGGATGCCGTGCTGAACACGGAAACGGGCGAAGGCATGCCCGTGCGCAAACTGGTCAGCGAATATTTCGTGACGCCCATGGTGCAGTGGATGAAACAGAATTTGGCCGACGTGATCGCGCAGACGAAAGAATTCAGCGATACGGTCGTGGTTGTCGATGCGCTGGGGGCACCCCGGCGCATCGCGACCGCTCATACCCATTCGGCCTTCGGCGTCTGGGCCAAAACCGGCCTGAAAACGCAAGCGCCCGTGAAGGCGCCGCGCACCGCGTCATTCAAAAAATCTGTGGCGCAGAAGTTTATTTAAATTTCGGTTTGCGTTTTTCGCGGAAGGCGTTCAGCGCCTCTTTCGCGTCTTCCGACCCCAATGCCTGTTTGAACACTTTCGCCTCCGCAGCGATGCGGTCGGATACAGATTCAAAATCGCGGCGCAGCAGCGATTTGGTTTGGCGCAGGGCCTCGCGCGGCTTGGCGGCCAGTTTTTTGGCGGTTTTCAGCGCGGTTTTTTCAAGGTCGTCGGCGGCGACCACAGCGGTCGCAATGCCCATTTCCTTCGCCGCCGCAGGCGTGAACGGCTCGCCCAGCAGCAGTAATTCGGACGCGCGCTGGAGCCCCGCGACCTTGGGCAGCAGCAGGCTGGCAGCGGCTTCGGGCACCAGACCCAGATCGACGAAGGGCATCGCCATCACGGCGCTGTCCACCACATACACGAAATCGCAATGCAGCAGCATGGTGACGCCGATGCCGATTGCCGTGCCGTTGACGGCGGCGACGACGGGCAGCTTCGCCTCCGATATCGCTTTCAAAAAATTCAGCACGGGGCTGTTTTTTCCATCGGGCGGGTTGGTCAGGAAATCTTCAAGATCATTGCCGGCGGTGAATGAATTTTTCACGCCCGTGATGATGATGGCGCGCACCGCGGGATTTTTCTCCGCATCGTTCAGCGCATCGGCCATGGCCTGATACATCTCGCCGGTCAGCGCGTTTTTCTTGTCGGGGCGGTTCATGCGGATGGTCAAAATACCATCATCGACCGTCGTCGTGACGTGATCGGACATGCGGAATCTCCCCTGCAAAACAAATAATTGTATAGAAAAGTTGTAGCAGGTCGGGGAAAGCGCGGCAATACCTCAGGCCCTGGCGAAAAGGTCGAGGTTTGCCGCGATTTTAAAGGATTTCAGGCGCGTGGCGTGGTCATGGATATGCCCCGTCAGCATCAATTCGTCAGGTTTCAGGTCGGTGATCACCTCGCGCAAGCCATTTTCCACCTGCGCGCCCGTGCCGACAAATGAATAGGCGAGGGCATGGTTGACCATCGCCTTTTCGGCGGGCGACCAAAAGGATTCGATGTTGTCTATCGGCGGCGGCAATTGCCCGGGACGTCCGCGCCGCAGATTGACGAAGGCCTGCTGGTGCGATGTGAAATGGTATTTCGCGGCTTCTTCCGTCTCCGCCGCAAGCACGTTGACGGTCAGCATGAAATACGGTTTTTCCAATTGCGCCGACGGGCGGAACTGCGTGCGATAGATATGCAGCGCGGCATGTAATGCATCCGGCGCGAAATGGGATGCAAATGCGTAGGGTAAACCAAGGGCCGCTGCCAGCTGCGCGCCAAAGGTGCTGGAGCCCAGCATCCAGATCGGCACATGCAAGCCTGCACCCGGCACAGCGCGGAGTTTCTGCCCCGGCGCGATATCGTCGAACAAAATCTGCAATTCCTGCACATCCTGCGGGAAACGCTCGGCTGCCGCCATCACATCGCGGCGCAGGGCCTGTGACGTCATCTGGTCGGTGCCGGGCGCGCGGCCCAGGCCAAGGTCGATACGCCCGGGGTAGAGTGATTCCAGCGTGCCGAACTGTTCGGCGATCACCAGCGGCGAATGGTTTGGCAGCATGATGCCGCCCGATCCCACGCGGATTTTTTTCGTGCCGCCCGCGATATGTGCGATCACAACGGCGGTTGCGGCTGATGCGATGCCCGGCATGTTGTGATGCTCGGCCAGCCAGAAACGGGTGTAACCGGTTTCCTCCGCCAGTTGCGCCAGTTCAAGGCTGTTGCGGAACGAATCCGCCGGCGTTGCGCCATCGGGAACGGGGCAGAGGTCGAGGATGGAAACGGGGATTTTCGCGGTCATGGGCGGGGCACCGGTTTTTTCGTGGTTCCGGGCCTGATATAGCGTCCGGCATTCGTTTTTCAAGATGACCGCCAGCGGCCTTCATGTATATAATCCCCCCGTCATAAAGGGTATGCAACCATGAAAATAGCGATTGTGGGCCGCGGCGTCTTCGGCACATTTCTGGCGGATGAACTGGCTGCACATGCGGAAATTTCCGATGATGCGGATATTGTGCTGATCGCGGTGCCGGTCTCGGCTGTCGGCGATGTCGCGCAAAAACATGCGGGCAAGCATCTGGTCAATTTATGCTCCGTACAGGCGAAGCCGAATGATGCCTGTCTGGCGCACAGCGCACGCGTTTCCGGCATTCACCCGATGTTCGGCCCGCAAAGCCCCGTCACCAACCGTTCCTGCGTCGTGACGCTGGAATGTGCGGAAACGGCGGCTGTCGTAGACCTGTTCAAAAAAATCGGCTGCGAGATTGTGACGCATGACACTAATGGCAAGCAGATCACCGGCAAGATGCATGACGAAATGATGCGCAAGACGCATCTGCCCGTGCTGATGTTCGGTGAACTGGCGGCGTTGATTGCGGAACAGGCGAAGGATGTGCCCGATAACTGCCTGCCCACCTCGTTCAAACGCCTGAAGGCGCTCGCCGAGCAGATGAAGGATATGTCGCCCGGCACTGTCGAAAGTATCCGCAGTAACCTTTGATTTTCAAAAACCTTAAGGGGCGGGGCGGCGCGTGAAGCGTGCGGTTGCCGGCGCTGTCACCTTTTTGCGGAGCTGCATGGCGGCTAAAAAAACTTCCTGCAGCGTGACGGGCTCCGCATTCTCCGGGCGGATGACGAGCGGGCTATAGGGCAGGGTGATGAAGGTCTCGTTTTTGCGCTCTACGCTTCCCAACACCACATAAAGACGCGCCGCGCTGTCGTCGCCGCGCTGATCCATCTTTGAACTCACGATCTCCCATACGCCGCATTTATTGCGGTTCCAGCTGTTGTCTTCCGTGCCGGGTTCGGCAAGCACATCGACGATCACGCGCTGACCACTGCGGATAAAGTCTGGAATGTCGTCCGGTGCTGCCACGCATCAACCTTTGTTTGAGGTATTATAATAAGAATTATATGATATATATAGTTTATTTTACGATATATGTCAATAAAATTCGTTACCCGGGCAGCAGTTTGAAGGCGCGGGGCGCCAGCCAGACGACAAAGGGCGTCACGAACATCGATAGGGCCGTGACCAGCATGAAAAACTGCGCATCGCCCTTCGGGATGATCCCGTAACCCAGCGCCAGCGTTAAAATGACAAAGGCGAATTCGCCGCATTGGCCCAGCATCACGGCGGTTTCACCCGCAACGCGTTTATGCACGCCAAAGCCGCGCGTGACCGCAAACAATATCCCCGCCTTCGCAAAACCGATGCCGATGACGGAGGCGAGCAGCCAGCCGATATGCTTCGCCACTTCGTTCAAATCGACGCCCAGGCCGACCGACAGGAAAAATACACCCATCAGCAAGCCTTTCACGGGTGCGATAATTTCCTCCACATCCTTGCGGTATTCCGTTTCAGCCAGCAATAGCCCCGCCAGAAACGCACCCAGCGCGCCCGACAAACCCGCATATTCGGTCAGCATCGCGGCACCGATCACGATGAACAGCACGAAAGACATCAGCCATTCGCGCCGCCGGTGGGGCTTGATGATCCGCAGCACGGGCGGCAGGAGGCGCATGCCGATCACGTAAATCAATGCAATCGCGCATATGCCGATACCCAGCGCCTTTAAAACCGGCAGCAGCAGCGTGCCTTCCTCATTTTTGGCAAAGGCCGATACCATCGCCAGCACAGGCACGACCATCAAATCCTGCATCAACAGGATTGAAAAGCATAATTTGCCGGCGGCGGTGCCTTCGCTCTTTTTTTCCTCCAGCAATTGCATCACGACGGCGGTAGATGAAAAAGACAGGCAGGCGGCCATCAGGATGGAAACCTCCAGCCCGTTGCCGAAACTGTAGGCAAAGGCAAAGATCACGCCCGCCGTCGCCAGAACCTGCGCGCCGCCAATGCCGGCCACGTCGCGCCGGCGGTTCCACAATTCGTTGAGAGAAAGTTTCAGGCCAATCATGAACATCAGGAACACGATGCCCAGCTCGCCGAATCTCTGCAGCGCGTCTTCGGTCATCGTTATTTTTCCGGCGGCATCCGCAGCCCCGCCTGCAACCTCACGGTCGATCCATGCAAAGGGGCCATGGGGCGCGATCAGCACGCCGCAGAGCAAATATCCCAATACGGGCGATATCTTCAGCCTGTGCAAAACCGGTACGGTCAGCCCCGCGATGCCGAGGACGATCAGAAGCTGTGAAAAATTATGCATGTGGCGCCCTGTCTTTTAACGCAAGCAAACCCTAGCACAGCTGTTATGGTTCCGCAAAAACACGTTAGAGCCGCAACCCCAGATGGTCGCGGATAAAGGCGGTGGCGGCCTGCGCCTCCGCCTCGCCCGCGAAGCTTTCGCCGAGGGTGATATCGCCGCCGTTTTTCAGCTTGCCGAAAACGCGGAAAAACTGCACTTGCCTCCCGCCATTGTGCCTGCTGCTGGTGCTGGCATGTGCCAGTGACTGGATATCGTCAAGCGCCGCATAGGTTTTTTTGACAGGTATGCCGAAAATGCAGCGGAGGGTTTCAATGCCGCCGCCCATGCTGTCGCGCCGCACGGTCAATGAATTGGCGGCGGCATACAGGCAGCCGGTGAAAACCAGCAAGCCAATCCCGCCGAAAATCGCGCCACCCAGCCATCCGTCGTGTTTGGTATAAATGAAAACACCGGCGATAAAAAACACGGCACCGAACAGCATGCCCAGCGTACAGCCGAACAGGCCGCGCCCCATCGGGTAAAACAGCGCATCGCCGCGCATGATGATGCGCGCGCGCATGTTGCGATCGGCCATCTGTCTGGTGATGTCCGCCGATGCCTGCGCCGCGCGGTCCCCGATGCGCGATTTCGTGGTGGCAGGATAGGCGGGAATTTCGTAATCGCGGTTGATATCGACGCCCGGCAGGTCGGCCTGAAGGCTCAACCGCCACAAGTCATATGAATCGCCGCTTTGCGCGGCATCCGATGGCGGCAGGTTCGCCGGCACCTCGAAACGGAATTGCAGCCGCGTGCCGTGGATGCCCTGTTCGGCATAGGCGACCACGCTTTGCTGCCATGCGAACCGCTCCGAGCGTGAACAGTTTTTGCCGCTGCCGCTCTCATAGCTATGGACGGATGACAGGGTGATGTTAAAGACGTTGTTTGAATCAAACGGCACCGGTAATTCAATCGTGCCGCCCGCCTGCCCGCCGATGGCGGCGGGGAAGGGATCGAGCGCCACGGGTGATACCCCGAATTTTTTCCATTCCAGCGTTTGTTTGATCGCCCAGTACAGCGTGGCGATGCCGATGACGGGGAATATCACCGCCAGCAACGCACCGTAATTGTGCTTCACCAGAACCTCGTCACGCAGCATAAACACGACGGGAGCGGAGACGAGATTCCAGCCGATGCTGAAGAACCACGCGAAATATAAAACGGTTTTGGAGCCCGATGTAATTTCATTGGTCTGCCAGCGAGGGTTTTCCAGCCACGGCGCATCTCCATATGCCGCGCGGACGGCGGGGTCAACCGGGCGTTTTCTGTAGACCGCGGCGCATATCAGGGCGATGCCCGCGCCGCCGAACAGCACGGCGAACAGCGCCTTGAACCCTACCATGCCCCAGCGCAGGTCGCGGTAAATCACGGCGCTGTAGGGGGCTTCGGGATCGACATATACTTCGATGCTGCGGCCTTCATTGGCGGCGGCGGACAGCGCCGCGCCTTGGTCTTCATGCGCGTGGCCGATGTTGTCGGACATGGTGTCGATGGCGACGCGGCTGGCGGTGTATTCCTGACCCTGATAGCTGTACTTGTATTCGGCGCGGGCGCGGTAGGTGGTGGTGCCTTCGTCGTCGGTGTTTTCATCGACGCCGCCCGATAATACCTGCGCCTGCACGGGTGCCCAGTTCTGCATCGCCTGCGATTCCATGAATGTTTTTGTAATGGAATATGTCGCCCAGATGCCGACGCCCAGAAAAGGCAGGGCGAACAGAAACATGAAAATACGGCTGCCCACGGGAAACCTCGCGTTTCGGGATTATGCGCAGGGGGGATGGGATAGGTTGGTTGACGGCGCCTTGTTCATAGGCTGCCAGTTAACGGTTGTTTGCGCAAGGCGGTCGAGGATGATGGCGGCCGCATTATCGCTGAACGGCATCGCCACATGGCCGCTTCGGATGCGGATATTTTCCGATTGCATGCCGCCGGTGTTCAGCGCCTCTTTCCAGCCCGCAATCCAGTCGTCGGTGGAAAACAGCGATGTGGTGGGCACGGGCGGCGCGATGCGCGGGTCGGTGTTTTGTGTGCCGTAAAATCCCTGCACATGCGCCACACGTTCATCGACCGCGCCGCCGGATTCGCGCTGGCCGAAGGGTGCGCCCAGCGTGATGACATGCGCGACCAGTTCGGGATGGCGGCGCGCCAGTTCGCGGGCGTAAACACCGCCCAGGCTATAACCGACGATGGATACCTTTTGGTTGCCGTTGGCGGCATAGATGTTTTTCAGGTGTTCTTCGAGCTGTTTCGCCTTTGTCTCGCTGGGGCCCATATTCATGCCTGATTCCCAGCCATACACGGCATAGCCATGATCGCGGATGGTATGTTGCAGTTCCGACATATGCAGGTCATTGCCGAAAAACCCGGGGATGACGAGCACGGGGTGGCCGTCACCGCGCGGCACGCCCGCGATATCGCGGGTGACGGGCGCTTGTGCCTCGGCGGCTTGTACGGTTGCGGTGACAGCCGCCGGTTCGCGTTGCAGCGCGTTGACGCCGCTTTGCAGCGCAAAGCCTCCGCCCAGCAGCGCCGCGCTGGTCAGCGCGTAGGCGGCGAAAGTCTTGGCAAGTTTTTTACGTGCGGTGTTGTTGCTCATCTTGAGGCTCTGCCCTGAAATACAGCCAAAAACTACGCCTGTGGACAAAAACCGTCAACCGAATTGCGGAAATTACTATAGTACCGCAATCTTTCTAAGTTGATGATTTTTCGGCATTTTATCAATTTTCGCAGCGAGTTTCATTCGCAAGTGGGCATGCTGCGCGCCGCTCAGGTCGACTTTTTTACCATCAAGGCGAATGCCCCCCTTGCGGAAGGCGCCCGCCAGCACGCGCGCGCCCAGATAAAACGTATCCGAGTCGGTCTTCGCCTTCAGCGTGATCGCCACCAGTCTCTCCATCGCCTGCTGCGGCTTGAGTTTTTTAAGCGGCGCGAAATCGTGCGAAATTTTTGCAAGGCGTTTCGCCGATGGCGTGCATTTCTCCGCATATTCCGCCGCGATCTTTTTCGTCTGCGCGGGCGTGAGGCTGGAGAAATCCGCCGTTTCCGCGTCGCAAATAATTTTATCCAGCGTGAAGGTGGTCAGGTGCGAATTCTTGCCCAGCAGCATGGCAACCGCCGCGCGTTTCCATCCGGCATATTCAAGGTTCGCGCGCGCATCGGCATCGAAACGCTGGTAATGGCGCAGCGCCGCGAAACCGTCGGCGGCGTTTTCGCTTTCCGTGCCGTTAAGCTTGGGCAGCAGCGAATGGCCGGTTTCGTGGTCGAAGGTCGCAACGTCGTCCGCCGCGCCGGGTTTTTCGCCGAACACCGCATGGCGATCGGGGTGGAACACCAGCACGCCGAGGTTCTTCTTGTGTTCGCGGTTGACGGCAAGGTGAAAGGATGTTTTCAGCCGCTTGGCATCGCGGACCATTTTCTCGACTTCGGTGATGTCATCGTCATCGACGCCCTGTTGCACCAGATCGTCGGAATAGGCATCGGGCGCAACCTCGCCCGCATGGATGAACAGCATATTGCCGCGCAGTTCCGGGTGGTCTTTTTGCGCGCGTTTGGCGACCGCGTTGAAATCGAAACGCACAGAGGTGTCCCCCGTAGCTGGGGACTGTTTTTTCGGCTTTGCTGTCATATAGGATTATCTTAAGGTAAGGGGGTGGCAGGTCAATGGCCATAATTTTCCTCTTCTGGCGGTGCAGCATGACGACAAATGAAGATTTCAAGACCACAGCCCTGCAGATCAAGCGGGCGGAAAAGCTGCGCGGTTACCTGAACAGCCGCAACGCCCCGCCCTCGGGCGAGGCCGATTTCCTGACCGGCATGTCCAGCGACGCGACGCTGGTGGTCATCATCATGTGCGACGACATGTTCCGAAAATCCGGGCTGACGGGCACGCTGCCGTGGGAACAGTATGCCGTGTTGTGCGGCGTGGGCGCGTGCCTGACCGACGCGATCACGCAGTTCACCAACCTGCCGCGCGAAGCCTATTCCTTTATGCTGTCCGACAGCATCAATTTCCTGCTGGCCGGTGCCGACCGCGAACAATGGAGCAAGCGCGAGGAAATTTACGGATTTGCCGTCACGCAGTATAAACACATGATGGCAAAACCCGCGCTGGCCACGCTGGCCGACGCGCTGGGCGGCGCGTTTTATGTGTTCATCGATACGGGCGATGAATCGCAGTTGGGCATCATGCAGGAAAATTTCGACAAGCTGATGACCGCACCCGACGTGCCGGACGAGCTGCGCAAACTGCAGGAAGAGCAAAAGGGCAAAAAGCCGTAAGGCTTATAAATCGAAGCTTCTACCGCGGTTTTTGCGCGGTGCTGGCGTCTCGGCGGCCAGCTTTGCTTCCAGTTTTGAAAACAATTCATCCTTGGCCGTAAAGAAACGCGCCACCAGCGGCGATCCGTCGATATTGGCAAATGATACTTCGTCCTGTCCGAACGACGCCTTCACATGCGCCAGCACATCGGCGGTTTTGCCGCCCAGGTCTTCACCCTTGGCAACCGATACCAGCATGTTTTCGATCAGCACGATGCCGGAGGCCGCGCGGGCATAGGCGATCACGGGCGGCAGCGCTTCGTTGGGGCGCGCGCCGATCAGCGGCTCGATGGCGTTCTCGACCTCGACGCCGTAATTCATGATCAGGTTCGGCATGTCCATGTAGAGCAGTTGCGGCTCGATCACCAGCGCGGCGCAGATCATCGCGGCTTCTTTCTGCGCGTTTGTGCCTTCGCCATGTTGTTCGATCAGGCGGTACGCCTGTTGCTGGAACGCGGTGATATGCGCGGGTTGCGGGCCCAGCATGTCTTGCACCATGCCATCTTCGCGCGAACTGTCGAATTGCAGCAGGCGGGGGTATTTGCGGTAGAGGTCGTTCATGGCGTCACCTTTTCCGCCGCGGCGGCGGAGTTGTAAAAACGTATATTATGGGCTGCCGTAACCTTCGCAAATTAGTGCTAGAGCCACAAGCCGGAATTTCGTTAAATTATTATGTGAATGTGGCGGTTAAGCCCTATATTGGCGCGGCGGTGCTGCTATTGTAAGGACAGTCGAACCGCCGGAGCGTATTCCATGAAAAAGCCCCTCCACCATCATCTCTATTTCTGGGTGCTGTGCGCGATATTTATCGGCGGCGCGGGCGGCTATTTCCGGCCGGATGTGGCGGTGGAATCGAAACCGCTGGCGGACGGATTTATTTCTCTCATCAAAATGCTGATCGGGCCGATTGTATTCTGTACCATCGTGCTGGGCATCACGGCGGCGGGCGACATGAAAAAAGTCGGGCGCGTGGGCGTGAAGACGCTGTTCTATTTCGAAGTGATCTCGACAATCGCGCTGCTGATCGGCCTTGTGGTTGCCAATACGCTGAAACCGGGCGCAGGATTTAACGCGGATCCCGCGCAGCTGGATGCCTCGGCGGTCGCCAGCTACGCACAGGCCGCGCATGACCAGACCACGACGGGATTCTTGCTGCATATCATCCCGAAAACCTTCACCGACGCCTTTACCGGCACGGGCGATCTGCTGCAGGTGCTGCTGGTGGCTATCCTGTTCGGCTATGCGCTCAACCGCATGGGCACAAAGGGCACGGCGGTCCATGAATTCATCGAACAGGCATCCCACATCTTTTTCGCCATGATGAACGTCATTATGCGCCTTGCCCCCATCGGCGCGGGTGCGGCGATGGCCTTCACGATTGGCAAATACGGCGTTGAATCGCTGAAACCGCTGCTGGCGCTGATGGGGGCGTTTTACCTGACCTGTATTATTTTTATCGGCGCGGTGCTGGGTATTGTGGCGCGCATCGCGGGGTTCTCCCTCTGGCGTTTCCTGCGTTACATCAAGGAAGAAATTCTGATCGTGCTGGGCACATCGTCATCCGAAAGCGTGCTGGCGCCGCTGATGGCAAAACTGGAAAAACTCGGTTGCGGGCGCGGCACGGTGGGCTTGGTCATTCCGGCGGGATATTCCTTTAACCTCGATGGCACGAATATTTACCTGACCCTGGCCGCGCTGTTCGTGGCGCAGGCGCTGAACATCGACCTTACATGGGGGCAACAGGCCGCAATTCTGGGCGTGGCGCTGCTGACATCAAAGGGCGCATCGGGTGTGACGGGGGCGGGATTCATTACGCTGGCCGCGACGCTGGCGGTGGTGCCGCACGTGCCGGTTGCGGGGCTCGCCCTCATCCTCGGCATCGACCGTTTTATGTCGGAAGCGCGCGCCATCACCAACCTGATCGGCAACGGCGTTGCCGCCATTGTCATTTCGAAATGGGAGAAAGACCTTGATGTGAAGGCCTTTAACCGCGAACTGGCGAAATCATGAAAATAAACGAACAATTTGATGCAATTACCGTCTAAATAAACCTTTTTTCCGCGCAGGGGAGGCGCGGGATATGCCGTATCAGTCTATATCCCCGCGCCTTGAAAGGGTCTTTTGCCATGTCATTCCGTTTTATTGCCTTTGTTTTTGCAGCACTTGTTCTTTTCTTTCCCGCAACATCCCATGCCGACCCCATCGGCACGGTCGTTGAAATCGAAGGCACGGCGACGATTTCAAGACTGGGCGGCACGCCCTTCGGCCTGAAGCTGGAAGATAAAATTGAACTGGGCGATGTGGTGGCAACCGGCGAAAAATCGCGCCTGTTCATTTTGCTGGCTGACAACACCGAATGGACCCTGTCGGAAAATTCGCGCTTCAAGGTCGATGAATATGTTTTTGATTCACAAGACAGCACCTATAACCGGGCCCGTTATTCCGTGCTGCAGGGCGGCTTCCGTTATGTCAGCGGGCTGGTTGCGAAAAAAGAATATCCCGATGTCGGCATCGAAAGCCCCGCCGGCACCATCGGCATCCGTGGCACCGATATTACAGTCGCCCCCGATACAGATGGCAGCTATGACGTTTATGTCGATGACGGCCAGATCGATGTGGCAAGCGGCGGCGGAACCGCGGTGTTGAAAAAAGGACAGGGCACCATGATCGCGCGGCGGGGCGCGAAGCCCGTGGGTGCCGGCGAATGGAAACAGGGCCGTCTTGCGCGGTTGCGCGACGCGCTGAAGCTCCGCCATGAAGGCGATGTACGCGCCCGCATCCAGAAAATGCAGCCGCGCCAGATGGAAATGCGCAAAAATCTGCGCGAAAAACTGATGCAGAAACGCAGCCCCGGCAACAAGGAAAAACTGCAGGAGGAACGCCAGCAGAAACAGGAACTGCGCCGCGAAAAAGCCGATAAGCGCAAGGCCACGATGGAACAGCGTCGCGAAAAAGCCGATGAACGCCGCGACACATGGAACGGGAAAGTAAATGGCGACGCGGATGATGCGACACCCGCGGAAAAAGCACGCCTCCGCCTGCAACTGCTGCAACAGCGCCGCCAGCAACGTTAAAAAAGACGAAGCGTCAGGAAATCGCGGCGATCAGTTTCAGGATGCTGGAGAAATCCAGCTTGCCGCTGCCCTGCGCGCTGTGGCGACGGTACATGTCGCGTGCAACCGCGCCCAGCTGGGTATTCGCGCCGGATGCGGCTGCGGCCTCCGCTGCCAATCCTAAATCCTTCAGCATCAGATCGGTGCCGAACCCGCCCGCGTAATCGCGCGCGGCGGGCACATTTTCCATCACGCCCGGCCACGGGTTATACACTTCGGTCGACCAGTTGCGGCCCGAACTTTTCGCGATGATGCCGGACAGGATTTTGGGATCAAGGCCGTTGGCAACGCCCAGCGCCAGCGCTTCGGCCGTCCCGATCATGTGGATCGCCAGCAGCATGTTGTTGCATATCTTCGCCATCTGGCCTGCGCCATTATCGCCCGCATGAAAAATATTCTTGCCCATTTTTTCGAACAACGGGTGCGCGCGATCCAGCGCGGCCCGGTCGCCGCCGACGATAAAGGTGAGCGTGGCCGCAGCCGCACCTGCCGTGCCGCCCGATACGGGGGCGTCCAGCATCGCGAAACCGTGCGACGCAGCGGCCTCGGCTATTTCCTTCGCGGCATCGGCGTTGATCGTGCTGCAATCGATCAGCAGCGCGCCCTTTTTCGCATGTGCGATGATGCCATCCGGGGCAAGGTACGCCTTGCGGCTGTGGTCGGTGGCGGGCAGCATGGTGATGACGATATCGGCATGGCTGACGCAAGTCGCGATGGCGGCGCAGGCGGATGCGCCCGCCTTCACAAGGTCATCCACAACGGCGGGCACAAGGTCGAACACGGTCAGCGCGTAACCCGCCTTCAACAGGTTCTGCGCCATCGGCGCGCCCATATTGCCCAGTCCGATAAAAGCGATGTTTTGCATATGCTAATCCCTGATTTGATAAGGGAGGATAGGCCGTGGCAGGGGTTGACGCAAGCCACCCGCGGACTATGTTATATAGGCCTCTTTTCAACCAGACCGGAGCCGCCAGACATGATCAAGACTCTCGCTTTCGCAACCGTTGCCGTCCTTGGCCTGGCGCTTGCTGATCCCGCTTATGCGGCGACCGCTACCGTCGGCAAAAAAGCGCCCGATTTCACGCTGCCCGCCGCCGATGGCGCAGATGTGGCGCTGTCGTCCTTTGCCGGAAAAATCACCGTGCTGGAATGGCACAACAAGGGCTGTCCCTTCGTGAAAAAACATTACGGTTCGGGCAATATGCAGGCGCTGCAAAAAGAATTCACCGCCAAAGATGTCGTATGGCTGACGATCAATTCGTCGGCACCCGGCAAGCAGGGCCATGAAACCGCCGCCGAAGCGCTGGAAACCGCGAAATCCGACGGAGCAGCGCCCACCCATATCCTGCTCGATGAAAAGGGCGAAGTGGGCAAGCTGTACGGTGCGACCACCACGCCCACCATGGCCGTGATCGACAAGGAAGGCAAACTTGTGTACCAAGGCGCGATTGACGACAAATCATCGCCCGACCCCGAAGACATCAAGGACGCGAAAAATTATGTGCGCGCCGCGATCGAGGCCGTGATGGCGGGCAAGCCTGTTGAAGTCTCCACCACCAAATCCTATGGCTGCGGCGTGAAATACGCGGACTGATATTTCCCGGCTTTGTTATTGGGAATCCGCCGGTCCGTTGGGCCGGCGGAATTTCATGAGCAGGCGCGCGACGAACAATCCGGTCGCCGCCGCCATGGAGGTCAGCAGCGTCGACAGCGTTTCCGGCGTCATGCCGCGCCGGTTGCTCATGGCGGCATCCATCACGAAATAATCGACCAGGAACACGAATGCGCCCACGATCAGCCCCATCACGGCCAGATCCTTGCGCAAACCCATCAGCGTGTCACGGCGGCGCTCGGGGGCCAGCCAGTAATCCTTGTTCGGGATGTTCAGGTATTTGACCGGCAGGCGCGATACCAGATAACCGCCGCCCGCGAAAATGCAGCTCATGAACACGACGAAGCCGATATGGAACATCGCGAAATCCTGCCGCGACATGCTGCGCGTCGGCGTGCCGTTGATGTCGAACTGCGTGGATATGATCTCTGGCAGCATCGTATAGTTATGCGCCAGCTGCAGCAGTACCAACACATAAAAAATCAGGTAAGCGGGCAGCATGTTCGCGTATCCTTGTTGCAGACGTGTTTATTCCGGTTAATTTTATTCCAGATTAACGATGGCCTGTCCCGCGCCGCGCGGGATTTCCTTGACGAAGCCGGATGAGTCGGCGCTCATGTTATACCGCTTCAGCAAGACTTCGCCGATGCCGACCATGCGGTTGGAATGCTTCAAATCCATTTCCACCCATGCGACAAGGTTATCGACGGGCAGCCATTCTATGGCCTTCGGGTGTTCGGATCTGGGGTTGTAGATGGAAATGATCGTGTGGAACACATATTCCTCATGCGCGACCAGCACGAATTCCACCTGACCCGGCTTGAATTTATGCAGGCGGCGGTAATCGGCCAGAATTTTATGCGTCTCCGGCTTGTTCGGCATGAAGACCTTATAGCGGCAGCCCCGCGCCAGCGATGCCTCGACCGCCTGAAAAATTTCGGTGCCCGGCTGGATGGAATAGGTCAACTCCGGCGCGAACGCCCAGACCTCGTCCGATCCCGTCTCCAGCATCGACACGTATTTCTGGTTCACCAGCCAGTTGAGGTTGTTGGAGAGGATCATGTTGTTCAGCACTTCCAGACGCTGGTCGAAATAATCCTGGTTGTGCAGTTTGTTGATCGATGCGGTCACGATCATGTTGAGCGTGATGACGGTGATGAAAACGCCCGCCGCCACCGCCAGCGCCACGCCCGACATCTGGTCTTTGATCGCATCGAGGCTCATCGCCATGATGATGATCGCAACACCCGTCGCCGCCACGAAGATGGGGCTGTGGAATACGCGGTAGGTGATGTTCTCGTGAGATTTTTTCTTGTTCGCTGAATCCGCCATGCAAAAATTCCCCCATATTCTGTTTAACAGGGAAAGGTTAAGGAAGGCTGATATACCGTTGACATAAAAGTTGATTCGGTTTGAAACGCCGGATTTGGGGCGTTCAAACGTAACGCTGGTGTTATGCGGGGGAAGCTTTTGAAAAAAGTTTTTTCCGCGCAAGCGGTTCAACAGGCGCGGCAAAGCGTTGTCACAAACGCGTTGTTACGAAAAATTACATTGAATCCTGAGGTCAAAGTTGAGAGAATCCAGTTAGGCTCTATAGCCGCGCGCCGCGGTATAGAACCTCCCGGAAAATCAGAACTTAGCCGCTTAGAACTTGCCAGTGATCGTCGCGAACAGGCGGGGGTTGTCGTCGCCTTCCGTCTGCACATCGGCGGTCATCGGCACGGCAACTTCGAGCGTACCCGCAAAGCGGTCGTCGAGGTTAACGCGCGCGCCACCGCCAGCCGACACGATGGAACGGCGGCGGTCGCGGGGAACAGCGTTGTCGGGGTCATGCACTTCGCCGCCATCGACGAAGGTGTAAAGCTGCAGCAGGTTGACGGGCAGCGCGACCGGATTGTTGGCGCGCAGCTCGAGCCGCGCGGCATAGCCGTCTTCGCCCGTGATTTCCGAGTTGTCGTAGGCGCTGCCGTAATTGACGCCGCCCACGCCGAATTCCTCCGATGCCAGAAGCGTCTGCGAAGAAAGCTGGCCGGTTGCGGACAGGAAGGCCTCGAAAATATTCGTGATGCGCTGTACGCGGCTGACTTCCGCGTTCATCTTGAAGAACTGCGGATCGCCAAGCGCGCGGGTCAGGCGTGCATCGCCCTTGTCGCTCGCGTTCAGGAAGCTGATGCCCTTGCTGGCTTCGCCAGACAGGGTGTTGACGCCAAGCCAGCTGTCGGTGAACTGGAACGTCCCGCCGGCGCGCAGGACGCGCAGACGGTCTTCGGCGCCGCCGCCCGGGATGTTGTCGGTACGCTCGGAATTCAGATAGTTGAATTTCAGCGTGCCATACAGGTTCATGTTGCGCGAACGGATGAAGGGGTGCGTGAGGTCGAGATTGACGGCCTTCGCCTTGCCGTTCACATCGAACGGCGTCAGCGTGAAGCCGGGATCGGTGTCGGTGATGCTGATGCTGGTCGACAGTTTCGTGCCTTCATGGTTCAGCGGCTGCTGCCAGGTAAACGCGCCAAAGGCCAGTTCACGCTCCGACCACATGCCGTCGGGAGTCAGCACGCCCTGAAAATTCAGGCCTTCATAGAGGCCAAGGGCGTTGTTGAAACGCACGCCCGCGTTCAGCTGCAACGGGCCGAGGAAGCGCGTACCGCGGTTATCGACCTGAAAGAACGCATCGAAGGGTTTCTGGTCAACAACCAGCGTAATGTCGGTCGCGCCGGGTGTTTTCGACGGCGACAACACCGCGCGCGCATTCATGCCGGCAAGGTCGTTGATAAGAAGAACGTAACGCTCGAGTGCTTTGGAATTCAGAGGTTTCTGCGCGCGCAATTTCGCGGCATAACCCTCCAGCCAGCCGGGATTGGCGCGGGATGATCCCTGAATGGTGACGTTTTCGACAAAGCCTTCGACCACGCGCAGCTTCACATGGCCGCCATCGATGGTTTGCGGGGGCACGACAACCTGCGTCAGGATGTAGCCGTCGTTGCGGTATTTGGCGGTCAGGCGGTCGGCGATGCCAAACACATCGGCGAGCGTGATGGTCGTGCCGATCATGCTGTCATAGACGCTGTGGATCTGCACATCGTCGTAAACGGTCTGGCCTTCGATAGCGACGGATTTCAGGACCAGTTTTACTTTTTCCGCGCCTGCGGGGGCGGT
This sequence comes from Bdellovibrionales bacterium, assembly GCA_038247245.1. Lineage (GTDB taxonomy): Bacteria > Pseudomonadota > Alphaproteobacteria > Micavibrionales > UBA2020 > JAPWJZ01. The sequence continues at coordinate 71,640 of JBBRVE010000002.1, forward strand.
GATGGCGCCACCGGTCTGGATCTTGGTGCCGACTTCGGGCAGCGTTTGTGTTTGCATCGGGGCGATCTGGCCGCCGGCGCGCGAACCTTCCGCCGATGACGGCACGGCCTGTGCGTAGGCTTGCGATGCGAACAGCGTCGCGGCTGTCATCATGGAAAAAAGAAGCTTCGGAAACTTGATCATGTCTGTGCCCAATTTTTTAGATGGCGGCGATAAATATGCCGCGGCAGGCTGAATGCCCGTTCTGGTGTCATTATAAAGAAAAGAACATTTAATTCAAAAAGTTAATCGGGTTTCCGGAAGCAACCATAAGAAAACCCCCCGTTGCGTGATTATTCTGCAACGGGGGGTTATGGATAGGATTGGTTAACGTCGATGCCGCTTACTGCTGGCAGCTGGCGTTATCGGCCAGAATGCTGGTCGCATCGTCGTTCAGGTTGATGTTGACGTTCGTGCCCGCGCCAACCGCGCCCCAGCATGCGGAGCTGTTACCGCCCGCTGCAGGTTCGATGCTGGCCAGTGCCGCCGCGTCGGGTGCGCCCTGATCGTCGCCACCGGCTGCCGGCGCGATATCCGCCAGGTCCTGGATGGAGAAGAAGTGGCTGGTCGGGCCCGTCGGGATCGTCGGCAATGCCAGAACCGTGATGCCTGCCTTGCCGGGGCGATAGCCGTTGCCCTTCACTTTTTGCAGGATCTGGTTGTCGTCGAAGTCAAAGAAACCCGCGAAGATCTGGCCGAGGCTGTTGTTGTCGTCGTAATCATTCAACATCGCCTCGATCGCCAGATACTGCGCGCGCGTCATGTGGCCGCCCGATACGCCGTCATAGGTTGCCTGTGTGCCGTCGATGATCGTGGGCGAACCCGGATCAAAGAACGCGCCGTTTTGCAGGTCGACGTAGTAGTTGGTCTGCTGCTCGAACACTTGCGCGCCCAAGCTGTCATCCACCAGTTGCAGGAAGGCATTGGTGTAACCGGGGCCTTCCTGTTGCGGGCCTTCGGCGATCGATGCGACCGGGTAATCGTAGTAGGGATAGTACGCGGTCGACGGCTCGAAGCGCAGCGCAACGGAACCACCCGTGAAGGTGTTGCCCTTGCCTGTCAGGTCGATCAGGCCGGAACCGATCCACGCGCCGATATCATTCTGCGTGAAGCGGTTGTCCGAAATCTGGATCGTGCCGTTGTTGAACGCGCGGGCATCGAGGCCGACATTGTTGTTCACGATGTCGTTGTCGTTGACCAGCACGTTGCCGACGCCGCTGAAATCGCCATACAGGCCGTTGGTGACCTGCGGTTTGACCTCGCCTTCGCCGTAGAAGCGTTCGTTGTCGCCAAGGCGGATGCCGGTCGTCGGGCCGTAATTGCCTTCGTAGTAGCGGTTCTGGTTTTCGTTGTCGCCTTCTTCGCCGGCGGTTGCTGCGTAATTGCCGGTGACGGTGTTGCCCTGGATGATGATGCGGCCGTCGCGGGCTTCATCATTCGCGGCCAGGCGGAGGTAATTAGTGCCGGGCTCCTCGTTGCCGGATTCTTCGTCGGTCGGCAGTTCGGGTTCGGGGACAACGCCGTTGCTATACGCAACCTGGATGCCATCGTCGCCATAGTTGGAAACCATGTTGCCCAGGATGTGGATGCTGTCGGCGAAGTAAGCCTGGATGCCGTCGTTTGCCACGAACTTGACGCAGTTGTCGATGACGTCGACAGCATCCGAATACAGGACGCGGACGCCGTTGAAGAAGTTTTCGACATGGTTGCCGGCAATCAATGCGCCGTCGCTCGAGATCACTTCGATGCCGTTGTTGTTGCCGCCATTCACCTTGTTGCCGGTGATGGAAAGGTCGCTGACGGTGTCGGCGGTGATGCCGTTGCTGTTGACGTCGCTGACGTCGTTGTTGTTGATCGCAATATTGTCGCCGCCGTAAACCACGATGCCGTCGTTATAGGTGACGCCGTTCACGGTGTTGTAGGCGATGGTCACGTCGCGGCTGCCGTTCACGGCGACGCCGTTCAGGAAGCTGTCGGTGACCGCGTTGCCGATGATCGCGGTTGCGTCGGCGTTTTCGGCGTAGATGCCGTTTTCGCCGCTGCCGTTGACCGCGTTCAGGGCGATCAGCGTTGCAAAGCTGTCGGTCACTTCGATGCCGTTGCCGTTCGACGCGTTGACCACGTTTGCCGCGATGACCGTGCCGAATGCGTTATTAACGTCGATGCCGTCATCGTTCGAGGTCGAAACCGTGTTCAGCGCGATGATCGTGCCAGCCGCGTTTTTCACATGGATGCCGTCGTTGCCGGAGGCGCTGATGTTATTCAGCGCGACCAGGGTGCCAGCCGCATTGCCAAGTTCAATGCCGTTGTCGCCGGCGCGTTCAACCTTGTTCAGCGCGATGTTGGTCAGGAAGGCGTTGTCGACGTCGATGCCGTCGTCTTGTGCGTCCGACACATGGTTCAGGGAAATGTCGGTTGCGCCTGCGTTCTTCACGCGGATGCCGTCATTGCCCGCGCCGTCAACACGGTTCAGGTGAATGCCGGTCGCAACGGCGTTGCGGAGGTCGATGCCGTTATGGCCCGATGTCGACACATTGTTCAGCGCGATTTCGGTCAGGCCTGCATTGGCGACGTCGATGCCGTTGTTTCCGGAGCCGGACACATCGTTCAGCTCGATCAGGGTGCCGAGCGCAAAGTTGACATGGATGCCGTCATTGCCGGATTCCGAAACAGCGTTACCCGCGATCACGGTGTCTGCCGTTGCGACGGTGTCGATGCCGTTATCGCCCGATTTGGAAACTTTGTTAAGGCCGATCACGGTGCCGGCAGCCGCGCCGACATCGATGCCGTCATCTTTGGATTGCGACACATCGTTCAGGGCGACGATCGTGCCGACCGCGCCTGCGATATGGATGCCGTCATTGCCGGATTCCGACACCGCGTTCGCCGCCACCAGAAGGTTGGTGGTGCCCAGCGTGTCGATGCCGTTGTCGCCGGAGGTGCCGACTTTGTTGAGGCCGATGGCGGTGTTGTTTGCTGCGCCCACATCAATGCCGTCGTCTTTCGACCCGGACACATCGTTCAGGGTGATGAGGGTGTCATCCGCCAGTGCCACATGGATACCGTCATTGCCGGACGTGCTGACCGCGTTTGCGGCAATCAGCAGATTTTTGGTCGCCAATGTGTCGATGCCGTTGTCGCCCGACTTGGTAACTTTGTTGAGTGAGATTACGGTGTTTTTCGCTGCCGACACGTCAATGCCGTCATCTTTCGATTCCGACACGTCGTTAAGGGCAATCAGCGTATCTTCCGCGAGAGCAACGTGGATGCCGTCATTGCCGGAAGTTGTGACTGCGTTTGCGGCGATCAGCAGGTTTTTAGTGCCGAAGGTGTCGATGCCATTGTCGCCCGAGGAGCCGACTTTGTTGAGGGCAATTGCGGTTTCGGTTGCGTCTGCAACGTCGATGCCGTCGTCTTTGGAGCCGGAAACATCGTTCAGGGTGATGATGGTATCATCAGTGCCATCCACATGGATGCCGTCATTTCCAGAACCCGTGACTGCGTTCGCGGCGATCAGCAGGTTGGTGGTTTTGAATGTGTCGATGCCGTTGTCGCCGGAGGTGCCGACATTATTCAGCGCAATCGCGGTGTCGGTTGCGTTCGCAACGTCAATGCCGTCGTCTTTGGAGCCCGACACATCGTTCAATGCAACCAGCGTGTTTTTCGCGCCGTCGATATGGATGCCGTCATTGGCCGAGCCTTCAACCTTGTTCAGGGTGATGGTCGTATCTTCGACGGTGTCGCCGGCGATGCCGTTGTTGCCGGAGCCCGAAACCGCGTTCAGTGCGACGGTGGTGTTTGTCGAGCGAAGCAGGTCGATGCCGTTGCCGTTGACGCTGTCCTTGACGATGTTCGCCGCGACGATGACGCCGTTGCTGTCTTCGACATGGATGTTGTTGTTTTGCGAACCTTCGACATAGTTCAGGCCAACAAGCGCGTTGTCCGAATTGTCGATATGGATGCCGTCATTGCCGGAATTCAGCACGGCGTTCGCGGCCACGGTCCAGCCGTTGCTGTCGACGACCTGAATACCGTTGTTCGCAGCGCCCGTGATGACGTTCAGCGCGGTGATGCCGGTCGAGGGATCGACGAAGATACCGTTGTTGCCGGCATCGATGATGCCGTTGGCAAGGATGTTGGCGTTGGTCGCGTTCACGACCTCGATGCCGTTGTCGCCTGCGTTGGTGATGACGTTCAGGGCAACATCTGTGTTGGTGGCGTTGTTGACGTCGATGCCGTCCTGGCCTGCGTTCAGGATCGCGTTCAGGCCAACCGTCACGTTTTTCGCGCCGCCCGTGACTTCGATGCCGTCGTCGTTGGTTTCGCCGATCAGGTTGAGGCCGATTTCGATGGTGTCGCCGCCATCCACATGCACGCCGTCGCCTTCTTCAGCGGTGGTGGACGTTGTGAGGCCGAAGGCGTTCAGCGTGACGGAAGAATTTGTCACGTCCTTCAGCAGCAGCGCGTGGTTTTTCGAACCGCCCGCCGCGTTCAGTTTCACGGTCGCGCCATTGACCTTGTTCAGCTCGATGCCGTTGTCGCCCGCCAGCGCCACGATGTTGCCGTTCAGGTCGAGGCCGTCGATGTTGGCAATGCGGATGCCGTCGCCGTTGGTGGCGGCCAGCACGATGTTGCCGGATACGGTCGCATCGGTTGCGGGGACTGCGCCGCCGTCGATGGCGATGCCGTTTTCTTTCGACAGGACGATGAGGTTGCCGGACACGTCGAGGCTGTTGCCGCCATCGACATGGATGCCGTCTTTCTGCGCACCTGCGACGATGTTGAGGCCGTTGATGGTCAGGTTGCCGGAATTGAGGCCCGAGATGCCGTGGCCCAGCACGACGCCGATGGCGTTGCCGGAAACGGTATTGTTCGCGCCGCCCGTGACCGCGACGCCGTCTTTTGCCGCTGTCAGCACAAGGTTGCCGCTGATGCTGCTGCTATCGGCATCATTCAGGGAAATCGCGTTGCCGCCCAGCGCGCCCGCAATGGTGTTCTCGCTCAGGCTGTGGCCCGAACCGCCATTGACGGTGATGCCTTCGCCGAACGCAACCGCAATCAGGTTGGAGGCGGCGGAAAGGCTGCCGCCATTTGCGGTGATGCCCGTGCCGATTCCCAGCATGGTGTTGTGGTTGACGTTCGCGCCTAGCACATTGGACAGGTTCACGCCGCTGCCGGACAGGCCGTAGAAGCCGTTATTGGCGACGGTGAGGCCGGAGGTGGCATAGGTCACATCCGGGTTCGGGATGGTATCGACGAAATCCTTGCCCGTCACGCCGTTGCCGCCCGCGAGGAACACGCTATTCTGCACGGTTGCGCCCGTCACGCCATTGGCAACAGCGCCGTCTGCCGCGAGGGCGGTGGTGAAGCCGTCGATGGTCACGTTGTTTGCGCGGATGTTGAAGCCCGTGCCGCCGACCGACGCGATGATGGTTTCATTGACGCCGAACAGCGCCTGGATATCCGCAAGGCTGATATTTTCGGCATCGAACAGCGCGGTGAAGGAATTCAGCCGTGCTTCGCTGCCGCCGGCCACGCCTTCCTGCACGCCTTTCAGCAGCAGGTTTTTCTGGTCGGCCAGCACACTTTCCAGGAAGATGCCCTTGGAGACGGAAAGGGTGTTCTGCCCGTCGCCGGTGTTGTTCATCGCGGCGATGGCATTGTTGATGGAGCCGGTCAGCAGCGACAGGCCGTTGAGGCCGATGCCGCTGTTCTGGTTCATGGTGATTTTGCCCGCATTCTCGGTGTCGAGCGCGTTGGCAGCGCCGCTGAACAGGCCGGTCTGGCTGAGCGAAATGTCGCCGCCCTTGGCGTCGATATTGCCCGCGCCCGTCAGGATAATGTTACCGGTCTGCAGCAGCGGTGTTTCAGGGTCGATGCCGAGGCCCTGCAGGAAATTCTTGATGGCGGTGACGGAAATAAGACCGCCGGTCAGCGCCGACAGCTCGGTCGCAGTCACGGCCGTGCCGGTTGCGGTCGCGATCACATTGCCGCCATTCGTGCTGATTTTGCCGGCGATATCGATGCCAAGTGCGGAGAGCAGCGTCACAATGCCGCCTTGCGTCGTCACGGTGCCTGTCGAGGTGAAGGACAAGTTGTTGGCGGTGGAGATCAGTTCCACCGTGCCTGTCGTTGCGGCGGTGCTGACAGCGCCGGAAACTTTCACCGCCTTGCCGATCGCGCTGAAAGAGCCTGCGCCTGTTGTCACGCTGCCGCCGATAATTGCGTCTTTCGCCGCCGTGATTTTAACGGCGCCACCGCCCGTATCGCTGGTGGTGTTGATGATGCCCGCGAGCTTGACGTCGCCGGTCGGGAAAATAACCGCATTCGGCACGGTGCCCCTGGCGTTCAGGGTAACGTCGCCGCCGTTGGATTTGATGGTGCCGTTCAGGGTGATGTCTTTCTCGGCCGTCAGGCTGACGCCGAGTTTACTGTTGGTGGAACTGATCGTCTTGTTGGCGTCCTGCACAATGCTGCCCGCCGCCGTCATGTAGAGCGTCGAATTGGTTGTGCTGGTTTTGCTGATATCCGCCTTGATGGTAATGGTGCCGTCCTGCAGGCCCACATTCGGGGAGCCGACGGTGGTGACGTAAACATCCGTGCCTGTATCCAGCGCCGCGTTGAGGACGCTTGCCTGCAGGCGCGAGGGCGTCGTGCCAATAATGCCGCCGCCAGCGCCATTGCCGCTGAACGGAGAACCGGACGTTCCCGTGCCGATTGTGTTGTTTCCACCACCCGCAATAATTTCGAGGTTACGGGGGTCGATCAGCCAAGTACCCGCGAGGCCGTTGGCGGCGGAAGCATCGACGCCGCCCCAGATATCGACCCATTCAAGGCCGGAGGTATCGACGAAGCCGCCGTTGCCCCAGAGTGCGCCGCCTTTTGCGGTCGAGAGGCCGCCATAGATCAGGCCGTTTTGCGCAACGATATTGATCGTGCCGCCGTTGCCGCAGGTAACGGCATCAGCATGTAGTTCGCCGCTTTCGGTGACGAAAATGTTCTCGCCCTTGATTTCGATTTGGCCGCCGCCTTTTTTGCCGTTGGCTTCAATCTTGCCGGAAACTTTCACGATGCCCGTGGTGCCGCCGCCCAGGATGATCTTGCCGCCTTTTTGGGAGAAGCTGTTGGCCTTGATCACGCCGCTCATGTTGATGACTTCGTCGACGATGCCCTTGGCTGCGTTCGCGCTCATGACGACGCGGCCGCCTTGTGCATCGATGGTGCCGCTGTTTTCGATAAGCGCTTTTTGCAGCTTGTCGCCGACGGCGATGGAAATCAGGTTGTCGCCCGCGAGGTCAACGGTCATTTTCGCGCCCGCCGCAAGCGTGACGGAGCCGAGTTTCGCGTTGATATAGCCGGAGTTCGAGACCCAGGGTGCCACAAAAGCGACAAGGCCGCCCTGCGCGGCCGTGATCGTGCCCGCGTTTTCGATTTTCGCATCGGGGTTCGCGCCGATGTTGGAAATCTGGAATTTGTTGCCGGCCATCAGTTCGGCCTGGTTTGCGCCGTCCAGTTCACCGGTGGTCGCGATAATGCCGCCCACATCAACCTTGGCCGTCTTCGAGAAAAAGACACCGTTCGGGTCGATAATCATGATTTTGCCGTTGGAGCGCAGCGTGCCGAGAATTTTGGAGGGGTCAGCGCCCGTGACGCGGTTGACGGAAAGGGAATTGACGCCCGGCTGGTTGTAGGTGGCCGATGCGGCTTCGCCGATGTTGAAGGAATTCCAGTTGATGACGGAGCGGTCGGTCGTCTGATCGACTGTCAGGCTGCCCTGTCCGTAGGTGATGGTCGACTGGCCGCCGACAACCGTGCCGCCCGTGGGCGTTTCGTCAAGGCCGACCGCGTAGGCCGAAGAAGATGCCGCCAGCACACTTGCCACCGTGATCGCCGTGGTGGACAGAAGTTTTCGGCCCATGCTGCCCGCGTTCAGGAGACGGACGACGTTGTTCTGGGCTTTTTTCTGGGACATGGGGATACACCTTCTTTGAAAATTGATTCCGTAACTGTGTCTGCGGGGGAGAGAGAATCGCGGAGGACGGGGTTGGGAAAATAAGGGTTTCCACGGCCACGTCAAAGCCAATTCGATTCTCAGCTGCCCACTGCGGAGTGGCGTAGTTTTGCCATAAACCAGAGAAAGTCGCAAGGAGTTGTTTACGAAAAATTAACAAAGTCAGGAGGTTAATAAGTCATTGAATTATAACGCATGTTCAAACCAAGCGGGCTTTGCATTTATTACCAAACCGAATTGATTTGCCAGTTCTGGAATCCTCTCCTAAAATGCTCAGTAAGGGCATAACGGTACTTTAATACAGTTATTATAAAGGCGAAGACCAAGATGAAGTTCTTCAATAAAGAGCCGCTTCCGGAAACTCAGGCCAGCCGCGAAATCGGCGCCGGTATCGACCAGCTGCACAAGGGCATCGCCCGCGACGAAGTGGCGCGCACCAAAATGGCGAAGCTGTCGGGCGGCTTCCTGAAGGGCGCATTGTTTCTGGGCGCGGTCGTGCTGCTGTCCCCCTTGAAAATTCCGCTGATGTTCGTGGCGGCGGTCGGCGCTGTTGCCGGATACCTTGTCACCAAAACCATGCGTCAGGGTTATGACGCCGAAATTGCCCGCAAGCAGGAAATGATCGCGACGCTCGATATCGAACAGGAAGCCGCGCGCCGCATCAAGCCGGCACCCGAGAAAAAGCCCGCCGCGCCGAAATCGCCCGCGAATGATTACAACACGGCCGCAACGCCCGCGCCGGATTCTGCCGCCGACACCGTGCGCATCGCCGCGCTGGAACAACGTCTGCGCGAGCTGAAGGGCGAAGCGCCGGTTGCGCTGGATAAACCGAAAATGAACCAGCCGCGCACAGGTTTTGGCGCTTAATTTTAACGGAAGGAACATAAAATCTTGATGAAACGACTGGGCGAAATCTTCAAGCATGTCGCGGCCGTCATTCCCGGCGCATCGGGACCTGAATCGCTCGAGGACGCGCGCGAAGCCATCGTCAAGGACACCGGATACCGCGATACGCTGAAACGCTGGGCGAACACCGTGGGTGGCTTTGCGGCAGCAATTGCTGTTGCCGCAGTCATTGCCAAATCAGGCGTAATCGTGCTGGGCGCTCTTGCCGCCGGCGCGGTGTGGGGCGGGTTGCGCGCCGGTATCGCCTTTATCAACCGCGACCTGCGTGAAAATCGCGCGGCGGAAATGACATTCCTGGGCCAGGCTGAAGCCGACCGCAATGGGCCGTCGCCCGCCCTCGACAATACCCCCGACCTTGCCGCCGATTTCAAGGCAAAGGCTCCCGCCAACCAGAACGCCACCCGCATCCGCGAACTGGAACAGCAGGTCGCCGCGCTGGAGGTTGAAGCCGCGCAAAAGGCCAAGGCGCGTCAGCTGGGGCTGAAATAATACCCATTAAGAATCTAACATGAAAAAAACCCCCGTCCGGCAGGACGGGGGTTTTTTGTTCGGTATCCCTTGGCCGATGTTACGGCGTGGGAGCTTTCGGAGCCGCTTTGGGCTTGTCCTCGGCCGCAGCTTCGGCTTTCGCTTCCGGTGCTGGGGTTTCGGTTGCCGTTGCGGAGGCAGCGCCTGTGAAGGCTTCGCCGATCGAGGTCAGGACCGTTTTCAGTTTTTCGGTCTTTTCGATGATCTGCGCAACGTCGCGCTTGTCGCGTGCCGTCGTCAGGTCTTTCACGGTTTCTTCGAAGGCTTTCTTCAGTTCTTCCGGAGCCTGTTTGTAGTAATCCTGCTCCTTGTGGCGGTTCGCGTCCTTGATTTCGAAATCGGCGTTCGCCAGTGCCGTGACCGACTCGCGGAATGCGCGGTCTTTTTCGGCGTTGGCTTCGGCGTCTTTCAGCATGCGGGCGACTTCAGCCTCGGAGAGGCCGCCATTCGCCTTCACGACGATTTTCTGCGCGCGGCCGGTGATGGCGTTTTTCGCTTCGACGTTCAGCACGCCGTCCGCGTCAATCGCCAGGGTCACTTCGACTTCAACCGTGCCGGCTTTGCCGGGCGGCAGACCGTCGAGGGTGAAGTTGCCGAGCAGCTTGTTCTCGGACGCTTTTTCGCGCTCGCCCTGATAGACGCGGATTTCCACGTTGGGCTGGTTGTCGACGGAGGTCGAGAACGTGTCCTTGAACTCGGTCGGGATCGTCGAGTTGCGCGGGATAGCCTTGAACATCACGTCGCCGGCTGTCTTGATGCCGATCGTGAGCGGAATGACGTCGAGCAGCAGGACGTCTTCGACATTGCCCTGCAGGATCGCGGCCTGGACGGAAGCGCCCATGGCAACGATTTCGTCAGGCGTCACGTCGCGGCGGGGTTCCTTGCCGTAGAAGGCCTTCACGGTTTCGACGACTTTCGGCATGCGGGTCTGCGCGCCGACGAGGATGACGTCATCGAGGTCGGAGAGTTTCAGGCCGGCATCCGCAAGCGATTTCTGGAACGGGGGCAGGGTTTTATCGATCAGGTCCTGCACCATGTTTTCGAGTTCTTTGCGCGTCATGCTGTAGGTAAAGTTCACCGGGCCTTCGGCGCTTTGCAGCAAGAAGGGCAGGCTGACTTCGGCAACGTCCTGCGTGGACAGCTCGATCTTCACTTTTTCGGATGCTTCGCGGATGCGCTGCAGCTGGGTTGCGAATTCGGCCTTGGACGCCTTGTCATGGATGTTGATGTCGGTGCCGTGTTCTTCGTTGATTTTCGCGATCAGGAATTCAGCGATGCGTTCATCGAAGTTTTCGCCGCCGAGGAACGTGTCGCCGTTGGTCGCCAGCACGCGGATCATGCTGCCGCCTTTTTCCATCGACAGGTCGAGGATGGAGACGTCGAACGTGCCGCCGCCGAGGTCGTACACGGCGATCTTGCCGCTTTTTTGCTTGTCCATGCCATAGGCAAGTGCAGCAGCGGTCGGCTCGTTGATGATGCGTTTCACGTCGAGGCCGGCGATTTCGCCCGCGTCTTTCGTGGCTTTACGCTGTGCGTCGTTGAAGTAAGCGGGAACGGTGATGACCGCTTCGGTGACCGGCTCACCGATCTGCTTTTCAACGGCTTCTTTCAGCTCGCGCAGGACCATCGCGGAAATCTGGACAGGCGCCATCGGCTTGCCGTCGACTTCAACCCACGCATCGCCGTTCGGGCCTTTGACGATCTTGTAGGAAGCAAGGGTTTCCATTTTCTGCACTTCGGGATCGTCGAAGCGGCGGCCGATCAGGCGTTTCACGCCGTACAGCGTGTTCAGGGGGTTCATGATCGCCTGGTTTTTCGCGGCTTCGCCGACGATCCATTCCTGCGTCACTTCCTTGGTTTTTTTGTCGGTGCTTTTTTTCAGCGCGACATAGGACGGCGTCGTGCGCTTGCCCTTGGCGTTCTGATAAATTTTCGGCTGGTCGTTTTCGTAAATCGCGATGGCTGATTTCGTGGTACCGAGGTCAATCCCGACAATTTTACCCATGTGCGTGCTCTCCAATTTAGTTTCTTTTTGGCGGTCCGACGGGGCGGTTTATGTCTCTAAACGCGCTGGAAATGAAAGACATTCCTGAAGTCGGGCCGTGGCTCTTGCCTATTGTTTCTTAAGTCGTTTGGTTCGTGTCAGTTATGGCGAAGTGAGGGCATTATGTCAACGACATTCGCCCTTGACAAGAACCATTTTCCGCAATCACGAACTAATTTTCAAGTGATTGAAAACGCAGGGATTAGTTATTTTCCCTAATACCAAAAAGGGCGCTTCCGACCCGAATATGGGTGCTGCCGTATCGAATCGCGGTTTCAAAATCCGCACTCATGCCCATGCTCAACTGCGGCAGGCCGAATCCCTTGGCCAGCTTGTTCAAAAGCGCAAAATGGGGGTCGGGAATTTCATCCACGGGCGGGATGCACATCAGCCCATATATATTGAGCCCCGCACCTTGGCAGAATTTCAGCAGAGTCTCGGCTTCGCGGGGCGCCACACCGCCCTTTTGGTCTTCCTCGCCGGTGTTCACCTGAATGAAGCAGGGCAGCTGGCGGTTTTGTTTATCCATCTCGTTCTTCAATGCGCCGGCCAGTTTCTCGCTGTCGATGGTTTCGATCACGTCGAACAGCGCGACGGCTTCTTTCGCCTTGTTCGATTGCAGGTGGCCGATCAGGTGAAGTTTCAGGTTGTCGTATTTTGCACGCAGTGGCACCCAGCGCGCCTGCGCCTCTTGCACGCGGTTTTCACCGAAGACGCGCTGCCCGCCATCCAGTACTGCCTGCACAGCATCGTCCGGCTGCATCTTGCTGACCGCAACCAGCTGCACGGACGACAAAGGCCGCGCTGCGGTATCGCAGGCGGCCTTTATGCGGGTCTGTATCGTCGTCAGACTCATTAGCTGCCCGAGCCCAGGAATGCGGTGGGGGCGGGATCAATCACTTTTGCGCCGCCCGAGCGGATTTCAAGAACAGCCAGACCGCGCTCCGACAAGCCATCGCCGCGGAAGCGGAAGATACCATCGATGCCGGCAAAGCCGCGCGGGTTCAACAGCTTATCGCGGCTATAGGGATTGCCGTCGCCGCCCGTGCGCGCCAGCACAGCCGCAAGCGCGGTTGCGTCATAGGCGAGCGACGAGAGTCGCAGGGGCGTGCCGCCGTAATTTTCGCTGTAACGGCGTTCGAAATCGCGGCGCGACGCGGGGTCGGGTGCCGCGAACCAGCCGCCATAAACGGCAGGGTCGCTCGCCAGCGCCGTATCATCCCACAAACCGGTGCCCAGGAAGCGCGTGTTGCGGCTGTTGATGCCGTTGGCCGACAGGACGGAAGCAAGGGAGCGCATGCTTTCGCCGCCCACCGGCATCATCAATGCGTTGAAACTGTATGCAAGCGGCGCGGCCGAAACCTTTGACGCTTCCGCGAAGCTGGCAACAGCGCTGGTCAGGTCTGCCTGCTGCGGCGCGTAGCGTTGCACCTTGACGGCGCTGACGCCCGCGCGGCCTAGCGTGCCGATCACGGCGTCGCAATAGGGCGTGGTGGGCGCAAACACGGCAACACGGTCGCCGCCATGCGTTTTCGCATACTGTGACACGCGCGCAACCTGCGCAAAAGGCAGGAAGCCCATGATGTAGGTATCACCGCCGCCCAGCGTCCAGTCGGTCGTGAATGCCATCATCGGGATATTGCGGGCAGAAGATACCGGTTTCACCGCGCGCACATCTTCGGCGAAGATGGGGCCCAGGAACATGGCGGCGCCGCTGTTGGCGGCCTCCTGTGCGGCCATCGATGCGCCGTCGGGCGTGCTCTTGGTATCTTTCGGCACCATTTCAAAATTCGCGGAACCCACATCGAACAACGCCATCTGCGCCGCCTTCAGCATCGACTGGCCAAGATCGGCATTCTTGCCGGACAGTGGCAGCAGCAACGCGACCTTTACTTTTTTGGTGGTCGAAACGAAGCCGGGACGGTTCGGATCTTTCATGAAGGACTGGTTTTGCTGCGCGAGATCGCGACGGTCTCCCGCGGTCTGCCAGCCGAGGTTCGGCATGGCGTTGGGGTCGTTGCTCACGACGCCGGTATTGCCGGGCATATTGCCGCCATAGTTGCCGTTGGCCACGCAACCTGACAGGGCAAGGGCGAAAACGGCCGCGAATAAAAACTGGACAGGCTTGAACATTTTTTCGATATACTCCGGTTGACGGGCAAAGCCCCGATAATTTCAAGGTCTCCATTATAGACATCGCCCATGGCACGAAAACTTGATTCTGACCTCGACGGTGGTCTTTATATTGTAGCGACACCCATTGGCAACATGGGCGACATCACTTTGCGCGCAATCGAGATATTAGGGAAAGTGGATGCCATTGCCTGCGAGGATACACGGGAGGCCGGCAAGCTCACCAGCTTCCACGGTCTGGAAACCGCCAAGATTCCGTACCACGACCATAACGCCGACGAGATGCGCCCGAAGCTGATCCGCATGCTGAAAGAAGGGCAGCGCATCGCCCTGATATCGGATGCGGGCATGCCGCTGATTTCGGATCCGGGTTACAAACTGGTCGATGCCGTGGTGGCGGAGGGGATTTACGTGACCTGCGTGCCGGGGGCGAGCGCGACGCTGACGGCGCTTGTGCTGTCAGCGCTGCCCAGCGACAAATTCATGTTCGCGGGTTTCCTGCCGCCCAAAAGCGCCGCGCGTAAAGCGGCGCTGACGGATGTGAAGGCGGTGCCCTGCACGCTGATATTCTATGAGACCGCGCCGCGCCTGTCCGACAGCCTGCGCGACATGGCGGAAATCCTCGGCAACCGCCGCGCGGCCGTTGCCCGCGAATTGACCAAGAAATTCGAGGAAATACGGCGCGATACGCTGACCGCCCTTGCCGACCATTACGATGCCGACGGCGCACCGAAAGGTGAAATCGTCGTGGTGGTCGAAGGCCCCGGTGCCGGTGACGGCGATATCTGGACGCATGATGCCACCGACGCGCTGCTTCTGAAAATGATGGATGAGGAAGGCATGGGCGTGAAGGATGCGGCGGGTTTCGTTGCCGCAAAATCCGGCCAGCGCAAAAGCGACCTGTACCAGCGCGCATTGCTGCTGAAGGGCAAAAAATGAAAAAGATCAAAGACGCGATTTCAAAAAAAATCGCCGGTAAGATGAACGACAAGTCCGGACATAATAAAGGCATGGCAGCCGAAACCATGGGCGCGCTGTTTCTGCGGATGAAGGGATATAAAATTCTGGAACGCCGTTTCAAGACGCATGTGGGCGAAGTCGACATTATTGCCCTGCGGTATGGCGTGATCTGCTTTATCGAAGTGAAACTGCGCCGCACCCATGAAGACGCGGCGGAAGCGATTACCCGCATCAACCAGTCCCGCGTGCGCCGCGCGGCAGAGCTTTACCTGATGAAGCATACGCAATATAGTGTATTCGAGAGCCGGTTCGACGCCCTGATCATGGCGCCCGGCAAATTGCCGCATCATTTGCTGAACGCATTCTGATAAACCGAGGAATCCTATCATGAAAAAAATCATCACCGCTTTGCTGGCGCTGTCCCTGCCTGTTCTGGTTCAGGGCTGCACGCCGCTTGCGCTTGCCAGCGGCGCGGGCGCAACCGTCGGCGTTGCCGCCGCCCAGGAAGGCGGCTTGAAAACCGCCGCGACGGATACCTCGATCCGCCTTTCCATCACGGATTTGTGGCTAAAGCATGATTCAAAAATGTATGCGCGCCTGTCGATGACCGTCAAGGAAGGCCGCGTGCTGATTACAGGCCATGTGCCGTCGCCCGATATGCGCGTCGACGCGGTGCGTCTGGCATGGCAGGCCGATGGCGTGCGCCAGGTCATCAACGAAATCGTCGTCGACGACGATGTGGGCGTCGGGACTTACATGACCGACAGCTGGGTCACCAGCGACATCAAGGCGCGCCTGATGTTTGATAAATATGTGCAGTCCATCAATTATTCGATCGAAACGGTAGGCGGCGTCGTTTTCATGATGGGCGTTGCGCAGGACCAGAAAGAGCTCGACCGCGTGCTGGATTACGCGCGTAACACAAAATACGTCAAAAGCGTGACCAGCTATGTGCGCCTGCGCGGTGAAACACCGCCCGGCGTCCTCAACCCCGCAACGGGCGAGATCGAGAGTTCCATCCATTGACCTGCGCTTCCGCCATCGAGCCGCCTGATGACCTGAGCGACCTTCACCGGTTTGAAACGCCGGACGAAGCGTTCCAGTATGTGCGGCTGGCGGGGTTGCAGGAAGACGCGGCTGTCGACCTTGGCGAAACGGCGCTCGCCCTGGCGCTGCTGTTCCTGCCGGGCGTCAAGCCGGAGCGGTTTCGCCATCACTTGAAAAAACTGGCCGACACCGCGCAGGAGGATTTTGACGCGCGGCTGCGGCAAAAAGATGCCGATACGCTGGCGTTGCGCGTCGCGGTGCTCAAAAAAACCATCCATGAATCGCATGGTTATGCCGGCGACACCGAAAAATACGACGACATCCAGAATGCCAGCCTGATCCGCGTGATTGAACGCCGCAAGGGTCTGCCGATTGCCATTGGCATCATTTATATCGACGTCGCGCGCCGCCTCGGCTGGCCGATCGAGGGTTTGAATTTCCCTGGTCATTTTCTTGTCAGGATGGAAAAGGACGGCGAACGCGTGATCCTCGATCCTTTCCGCCAAGGTCAGGAAATGAACGCGGCAGAGCTGCGCCAGCTGTTGAAATCGATTGCGGGCGACAAGGCGGAGCTTTCCCATAACTATTATGACGCCGTCAGTAACCGCGATATGCTGCTGCGTCTTGAAAACAACCTGAAAAAACGCCTGATTGAATCGGAAGAATACGCACAGGCCGTGATCGTGGTGGAAGCCATGGAGGCGCTGGCGCCGGACGAGCACCGGACGCTGTTCGACAAGGGCATCCTTTACGCCAAACTGGGCCAGCAGGGACAGGCCAAGACCGCGCTGGAGCGGTATATCGAACGCGCTCCCAATCCTGCCGACAAGCAACAGGCCCGTATGCTGCTTCTGCAGATCATGAATACACCTGTTTAACGCCGGTCCTGACCACCGCACTTGCATCCCGCCGCATGGTGTGCTGAATTAAAAGCAGGGCAATTTCATGAGGTTATTCAAATGCTAGGTTTGTTGGGGCTTATTACGCTCGGTGCGCTTGCGGTGTTTACGCTCCTGTCGCTCAGCAGTTCGCTGCCAAAAAAACCGGCGCCGCTCGAAAAGGCGATTGCCGTGATCAAGCGCAAGATCGACGATATCGCCGTTGTCACGCTCCTCTACGGGTTTTTCGCGGCATTTGCCGTGCCGCTGTTGATGGCGGGAATGCTGTCCTCCGGCGTTTCCATCGCGGCGATGCTATTGCCGATGGTCGCCAATCTGTTGCTTGTCGTCATGGCGCTGCCCTATGCCTTCCACCGCTTCGAGCCGGCGCTGAAGAAAAAGGCGAATGCCGCCATCATGACCGAAATCCACAACCTTGTGGGCTGGGTCACCACGAACGAGAAATATGTGGGCGCCCTGGGCGCAATCCTGATCGTGCTGTGCCTTGGCATGCACGCGGTGTAATTCAGGCCTCCTGATTTTATTGGATTTTTTTGATAGTTCGCGCGTCAGGCTTGCCCTGCCGCGCGACTCTTTCGTTGGCGCGTAGGTGTCCATGCTAGTCTCAAAAACTAGAATAGGTGCAAATCTATCGCGAGTTCGAATCTCGCCCTGTCCGCCATTTATCAAAACCTTGTTCAGCGACGAAGTGTCGGCTCGACCTCGATAGCGGGTATTAATTTTATCCGCTAAAAATAGTTGACATAATATTCAGCGTATAGTATAAATACTCCACTTCGCCGAATGCCTCTTTGGGACAGGACGGTTTTCTATTTTGAGTGGATCTGTTTCTCGCCTGTCAACTCCATGCATTCCCAAAACAACCACGAATTTTTATATTCGAGGTTACCCTATGCAAGTAAAAGACGAATTCAACTTCCTTCAGTCCATTGAAAACAAGATCGACGTCGTGAAAGCCGCGCGCGAATCGAACCTGGATGAAAATAGCTTGCAACGCTTCACCTCCGCCATCAACGGCTTACGCGAAACATATGAAGGCATCACATTTGGTGCCGCAAAACGCGGCATTGATACCCGCTATGTTACCAACCGTGTAGCGGGCTTCGCATTGGAACTGCTAAAGCAGCCGGACGCATCGTCCCTCGCCGCAGTCAAATACCTCACGGAATCCATACTCGACATCATCCCCGCCAAATGGAGGGATGAGTTGACGGAGTTTTCGGAGGAACTTCGCAAAAAATCGGATGGACTCCTGAAGCAGGGGAAATTCGAGGCGGCCGACATGCTGCTGGATCTGAGCGCGAACATTGTGCGAGGTCACAAGCAGCTGGCTGGCCTGAGCCGTGGTTTTAAATTCGCGCCGTAAATGATCAGCGGTTATCGAAGAAGTCTGAGTAGTTCGCCCTAACCTAAGGCTCTAATCGCATCAATTGGCCGCATTCTGGCATAATGCCCCCCTTGCACTCCCGCACCCTACACCGCGTCCACCGCGGCGCATGGCGCTTTGTCGCTGGGGTTGATCTCATGCCAGAGGCATGCGGCGACTGATGAGCCAATGCCTCCAGTGACGTTCCCGCCGTGCAGCGTTATGATGAGGTGGACGGCCCCTTCTCACCGGCACGAAAGTGCCATAGGGATAAACTGTTTTATCCCAACGAAGAGGAGCCATCCATGGAGAGAGCTATCATAATCGGTCTTGACCTTGCAAAACGGGTTTTTTAGGTGCATGGCGTAAATGCCAGCCACGAAGTCGTGGTCCAGAAACGGCTGACCCGGTCAGAGCTGCTCAGCTGGTTCGGCAGGCAGGAAAACGAAGGCGGTAAAAGCTCTCCTGCATTGTCTGTATCTGAAAACTTTTCCAACAGCACCATTTAGCTCAAAAATTAGCACATAAAATTACTTACGATAAAAATATCAATTAAATCAATAAATTAGTATGTCGTAAATCCGTCTCATAACCTGAAGGCCGTAGGTTCAAGCCCTGCCCAGTTACACGCTTGTTTCGCTGGGGCAGGCATCGAAAAGGTCAACGTACGCCGCACGGCGAGTCTCTAGCAAAAAAGACTTCCCATCCTTGCTTTTTACGAAAAGTCACACCCTTGATAGCCCCTTCATTTTCCCCTATAAAAGCTCCTAATAGATAATCTTTGGCTTTTTGTGTTCACAGGCTGTACACGGATAAAAACAAGGCTGAAAATCGCAAGGAAATCAATAAGATGGCATCTCATCAATACATCTATGTGATGAAAGATCTGGCAAAAACCTATCCCGGCGGGAAAAAGGTTTTGAGCGGGATTTATCTCAGCTTTTTGCCGGGCGTGAAAATCGGCGTGCTGGGCCCCAACGGATCGGGTAAATCGTCGCTGCTGAAAATCATGGCGGGCGTTGAAAAGGAATTCAATGGCGAAGCATGGGCGGCCGAGGGTGTGCGCATCGGCTACCTGCCGCAGGAACCGCAGCTGGACCCTACCAAGACCGTCCTCGAAAACGTCATGGAGGCGATGAAGGACGTCAAAGGGCTGCTCGATCGCTACAACGAAATCTCGGAACTGTTCGCAACCGTCACGGACGATGCCGAAATGGCGTCGATGATGGAAGAACAGGGCGACCTGCTGACCAAGATCGAGGCGGCCGACGGCTGGAACCTTGAACGCACGCTGGAAATCGCCCTGGACGCGCTGCGCTGCCCGCCGCCGGATGCGAAAGTGACGAACCTTTCGGGCGGTGAAAAACGCCGTGTTGCGCTGTGCAAGCTGCTGCTGGAAAAACCCGACCTGCTGCTGCTCGACGAACCGACCAACCATTTGGACGCGGAATCGGTGGCATGGCTGCAGCGCACGCTGCTGGATTTCAAGGGCACCGTCGTGATGGTCACGCACGACCGCTACTTCCTCGACCATGTCACGGGCTGGATTTTGGAACTCGACCGCGGTTCGGGTATTCCGTACGAAGGCAACTATACCGGCTATCTGGAGGCGAAGGCAAAACGCCTTGCACAGGAAGGCCGCGAAGACGAAAGCCGCCAGAAAACGCTGGCGCGCGAACTGGAATGGGTACGCCAGTCGCCGAAAGTGCGTCAGGCAAAATCCAAGGCGCGTATCACCGCCTATAATGACCTGCTGTCTGAATCGGAAAAGTACGAAAAGACCCGCACCGCGCAGATCGTTATTCCCGTGCCCCCGCGTCTCGGCCAGAACGTGGTCGAGTTCAAGAACGTGTCGAAGGGCTATGACGACCGCCTGCTGATCGAGAATTTGTCCTTCAAGCTGCCGCCTGGCGGCATCGTCGGCGTGATTGGCCCGAACGGCGCGGGTAAAACCACGCTGTTCCGCATGATCACCGGCGAAGAACAACCGGATGGCGGCAATGTGGTGGTGTCGGACGCCGTGAAGCTCGGCTATGTGAACCAGAGCCGCGACAGCCTTGCCGCAGACCACAACGTCTGGCAGGAAATTTCCGGCGGCAACGATATCTTCTACCTCGGCAAGCGTGAAGTGAACACCCGCGCCTATTGCGGCTCCTTCGGTTTCCGCGGCCCCGACCAGCAGAAAAAGGTCGGCATCCTGTCAGGCGGGGAGCGCAACCGCGTTCACCTTGCCAAGATGCTGAAAGATCCGGCCAACCTGCTGCTGCTCGACGAACCGACCAACGACCTTGATACCGAAACGCTGGGCGCGCTCGAAGATGCGCTGGAGAATTATGCAGGCTGTGCGGTCGTTATCTCGCACGATCGCTGGTTCCTCGATCGCCTTGCAACACATATGCTGGCCTTCGAAGGCGACAGCCAGGTGACCTTCTTTGAAGGTAACTACGAAGATTACGAGAAAGACCGCAAGAAACGTTTCGGCGAAGATGCGGACCAGCCGCATCGCCTCAAATACAAACCGCTGCGTCGCGCGTCATAACCCTCAAAGCGGACATAAAAAAAGCCCGGAAGAAATTCCGGGCTTTTTTTATGTCCGCTTTGAGGCGGTTATTTCTTGGCAACCTTGCCGGCGCGCTGGCGCAGGACATTCAGCAAGCCTTCGATGCCCTTGCTGTTGATGACGCCTGCGAAATCGTCGCGCTGGGTCATTGTCATGCTGATGCTTTCGACGACGACATCGACAACCTTGAACGTGCCGCCCTTGTTGCGTACGCGCCAGTCGACCAGCACGGCCGGGCCGTCTTTTTGCAGGATCTGGCTTTTGACGAGGTTGTCGGTCTCGCCAGACGGGGTCGAGCTGATAACCTTGAACGACTGGCCGGAATATTCGGCAAAGCGTTTGCTGTAAGTCGCCACAATCATGTCCTCGAACAGGTCCATGTACTGCGATTTCTGAGCGGCGGTAGCCGTTTTCCACGAAGGGCCCATCACAAAGCGGCCAATCGTTGGCACGTCGAAGTTTTCATGCAGCAGGGTGCGCACGCGCTGGGCGCGCACGCCATCCGCCAGTTCGCGGGCGGTCAGTGACGTCAACGCCTTGTCGCCCATCTTCTGGACGAATTGCGCAGCCTCGGTGCCATCGGTTTTTGCAGCGAAGGCGAGCGGGGAGGCAAACAGGACGAACGCGAAAGCCGCAAGGATCAGGTGGATACGCATTCTCTAATTACCTCTTTTTTTTATTGTTAATTGCCGTAGTCGGGGATCGCCGCGCTGTCGCCTGCTTTTTCGTCGCGGATCAGCGACTGGCGTTTTTGCGAGTAGGCGCTGCGGACTGCCGCGTAGTAATCCAGGCTGTTCGCGCGCAGGTCTTCCACGGCCTTCACAAGGCGCGCACGGGTATCAAGACCCTCGACGCCAAGGCGGGTGTAGTACCACCACATGTTATCCGTGTTGTGTGCCAGCAGGCGCAGGGGATCTGCCAGGCCATCGGCTACCATACCGCCGGTGTCGCGCAGCGACGACGGGCCGAAGACGGGCAGGACGAGGTAGAAGCCGTCGCCCATACCCCAGACAGCCAGAGTCTGGCCGAAATCTTCGGGTTCATACGCAAGGCCCTGCGCGGAGGCGACATCCACCAGACCGCCGATGCCGGCGGTGGTGTTGATGATCATGCGTGCGGTTGCAACGCCGGCACCCTTGAGGTCAAACTGCAGCAGCTGGTTGCCGATGATGATCGGCGAACGCAGGTTGCGCATGAAATTCTGTACACCATCGCGCACGAAGCTCGGGAAGATCGCGTTATAGATTTTGGCGACCGGTTCGATCAACACGACGTCGAGGATGTTATTGAATGCGAACACGCCGCGGTTGAACGGTTCGATCGGATCGCTAATGCCTGTTTTATAACCCGCTTCAGGGCTGACCGAGCGTGCGCAGGATGCGGTGCCCAGTACCAGAAACGCGCAAAGCGCGATGGTCATAATTTTAGATGAAAGGTTAACTGCCCGAGACATTTTGATTATTTCCGTTCTTGCGTTCAATATAGTGCTCAATACCACTTTAACTACATACGATTACTCAATTATTAACCGTCCTCCAGATGCAACAAAGCTGTTGTCCCCAGAAGCAGGCTAACGATAGCGGGTGTCCAGGCTGCGAGATACGCGGGAATCTTTTGCGACAGTCCGAAAGCGCCGAGCATTGAGTCCATGAAGAATACAAAGAATCCAATGGCTACGCCAAGGGCTAACAGTGCACCTGCCCCCCCGAATCTTGGCGGACGTAGCGAAAATGTCGCAGCCAGCAGCACCATGGCGACGAAAAAGAAGGGTTGGGCCAGCAGTGAATGGAAGCGAATATGCAAACGGGCTGCGGGGAAGCCTGTTTCTTCCATAATTCGGATGTACTCCGGCAGGTTCCAGAAAGAAATGGTTTCGGGCGTGGCGAATGATTCTTCGATTTTGCGGGCGGTCAGTTCGGTTTTCAGTAATTCCACATCGCTGCGGCTGACGCCGTTCTTGTCATTCAGCAGTGCCTGCCGGATTTCCCAGTGCCCGTCACGCAGGTAAGCAACGGGGCTGTCGATCCGGCGCATGAAATTGTCGTCCTTGTCGAAAAAGAACACGATGACATCCGATAGTTTCCACTCCGCCTGCTCGAACGCGGCGGCGTGGATCAGC
>JBBRVE010000003.1:0-88906 GCA_038247245.1 Bdellovibrionales bacterium
GGCCCGATGCCGGTCAGCGTCGCCATCGTCCTGCAAAAAGAAATCACCCGCTGGGCTGAATTTTCCGGTCGCCTGCGCGCGGTCGAAGACGTTGAAGTCCGCCCCCGCGTGAACGGTATCATCGATGAAGTTCATTTCAAGGATGGCGACACCGTGAAAAAGGGTGACCCCTTGTTCACAATCGACATGCGCCCCTTCAAGGCGGCGCTGGCGCAAGCCGAAGCCGAGCTTGCTTCCGCACAGGCGCGCGCCGCGCTCGCGGGCAGCACGTCGGACCGCGCCGAAAAGCTTTTCAAGCAAAAGGCATTGTCGCAGCGCGAATATGATGAACGCATGAACGGCAACAAGGAGGCAATAGCATCTATCAAGGCCGCCGAAGCCGCCGTGACGCTCGCCCAGTTGAATGTAGAATATGCCGAAGTGCGTGCGCCCATCTCGGGCCGCGTCGGTCGTCCCGACATTACTGTCGGCAATACGGTCGGCGCAGGCATGGTTGTGCTGACAACAATCCAGTCGGTCGATCCTGTCTATGCCGATTTCGACATTGATGAACAAACATACCTGCGCGCCATGAAATCGGTCCGTACGGGCCGCGCGTCTGAAATGCCGGTTTATATGGCGCTTGCCGATGAAACCGAATTCACGCGCGAGGGAAAAATCCGCTCATTTGATAACCAGCTGAGCGGCGATTCCGGCACGATGCGCGTGCGTGCCGAATTTGCGAACACCGACGGCATCCTGACGCCGGGCCTGTTCGCCCGCATTCGCCTTGGCACCGCCGATAAAACGAAGGCCGTGCTGGTGAATGATTCCGCCGTCAATACCGATCAGGACCGCAAATACGTCTATGCCGTCGATGACAAAGGCATGGTCGGCTACCGCCCCGTGCAAATCGGCACGCTGGAAAACGGGTTGCGTGTTGTCGACAGCGGTCTTGCCCCCGGTGAAAAAATCGTCGTGAACAAGTTGCAGCGCGTGCGCCCGGGCATGCCTGTACAGCCGGTAATCGTATCAATGGAAACATTGAAGCCCGAGGGCGCGCCTGCGACCGAAGGTGAAAAAGCAACAGACAAGGCCGCCGCTCAAGAACCCGTTAAAGAAGAAGCCCCCCAAGAAGGCAAATAAAATGAACTTCGCCAAGTTTTTCGTCGATCGCCCCATTTTTGCGGGCGTGCTGTCCCTGCTGATCCTGCTGGGTGGCGCTGTGTCGCTGCCGCTGCTGCCGATCTCGGAATATCCCGAAGTTGCGCCGCCGTCGGTCGTCGTGCGCGCCAGCTATCCGGGCGCGAACCCGAAAGTGATCGCCGAAACCGTGGCAACGCCGCTGGAGGAACAGGTCAACGGCGTCGAAGGCATGCTGTATATCAATTCGCAGTCGACCGCCGACGGCCAGATGGCGCTGACCGTCACCTTTAAACTCGGCACCGATCCCGACAAGGCGCAGCAGCTGGTGCAAAACCGCGTCAGCCAGGCATTGCCGCGCCTGCCCGATATCGTGCGCCAGATCGGCGTCAGCACGGTCAAAAGCTCGAACAACATCACGCTCGTCATTCACTTGACGTCGCCCGATGGCCGTTACGACACGACATATCTGCGTAACTATGCCGCGCTCAACATCCGCGACCGCATGGCGCGCCTGAAGGGCGTCGGCGAAGTGCTGCTGTTCGGCGGCGGTGATTACGCGATGCGCATCTGGCTCGATCCCACCAAAATTTCCGCGCTTGGCCTCACCGCGAACGACGTGGCCAATGCCGTGCGCGAACAGAACGTGCAGGTGGCGGGCGGCGTCGTTGGTGGCCAGCCACATGAAGGCACCGCCGCGTTCGAATTGCTGGTGAACGCGCAAGGCCGCCTGCAAAGCGAGCAGGAATTCCGCGACATCATCCTGAAAACATCGGCCACCGGCGGTATCACGCGCCTGGGCGATGTATCGCGCATCGAACTGGGGCCGAACCAATATGCGCTCCGCTCCCTTCTGAACAATAAACAGGCGGCCGCCATCGCTATTTTCCAGGCGCCGGAATCGAACGCCATCCAGCTTTCCAACGACGCGCGCGCCGTGATGAAGGAATTGAAGGAAACGCTGCCCGACGGCATCGATTATTCCATCGTCTATGACCCGACACGCTTCGTGCAGGCATCCATCGACAGCGTGATCGAAACGCTGCTGGAGGCGATCGCCCTTGTCGTCCTTGTGGTCATCGTGTTCCTGCAAACCTGGCGCGCCTCGGTCATTCCGCTGCTGGCTGTGCCGGTGTCGGTCATCGGAACATTCGCGGTCATGCACTTGATGGGCTTTTCGATCAACAACCTGACCCTGTTCGGACTTGTCCTGTCGATCGGTATCGTCGTCGATGACGCGATTGTCGTTGTCGAAAACGTCGAGCGTAACATTGAAGAAGGCCTGCCGCCGCTCGAGGCCGCGCACAAAGCGATGGATGAGGTCAGCGGCCCCATCATCGCAATCGCGCTCACCCTTTGCGCGGTGTTCGTGCCGCTTGCCTTCATCAGCGGGCTGACGGGGCAGTTCTATCGCCAGTTCGCGCTGACGATTGCCATCTCCACCATCATTTCGGCTTTCAACTCGCTCACCCTCAGCCCTGCGCTGGCGGCGAAACTGCTGCATGCGCATGATGCGGAAGGCGACGTGTTCGAAAAATTTCTGAACAAAATCCTCGGCTGGTTCTTTAATGGCTTCAACCGCGTCTTCAAGGGCGCGGCGAAAGGCTATGGCCGTGCGTTGAACCGTGTGACGCGCATGAAGCCGCTGGTGCTTGCCGTTTATCTGGCGCTGGCCGCCAGCGCCGCAGGTCTTGTTTACTTCATCCCGCACGGCTATATCCCCATGCAGGATAAACAATACCTTGTGTCCTTCGCGCAGCTGCCGTCGGGCGCGTCGCTGGAACGCACGGACGCCGTGATCCGCCGCATGGGCGAAATCGCTCTTGCCGAACCGGGCGTGGAAAGCGCGGTTGCGTTCCCCGGCCTGTCGATTGCCGGTTTCTCGTCCAGTTCGAGCGCAGGTATCATCTTCATCACCCTCGATCCGTTCGAAGACCGCAAAAGCGCCGACCTTTACGGCCCGACGATTGCCGGAAAACTGATGGGCAAGATGGGCCAGATCGAGGATGCGTTCGTGGCCGTCGTGCCGCCGCCGCCCGTCATGGGCCTTGGCACCATCGGCGGCTTCAAGCTGCAGATCGAAGACCGCGCGGATCTGGGCTACGAAGCCCTGCAAAAGGCTGCCATGGATGTGCAGATGGCCGCGTGGCAAACGCCGGTGCTGTCGAGCGTGTTTTCCACCTTCCAGATCAACGTGCCGCAATTGTATGTGGACGTTGACCGTGAAAAGGCAAAACAACTGGGCGTATCCGTCACCGATATTTTCAGTACGATGCAGATTTATCTCGGGTCGCTGTATATCAACGACTTCAACCGCTTTGGCCGCACCTATCAGGTCATCGCGCAGGCGGATGCGCCGTTCCGCGCGCAGGCAAACGATATCCTGCAGCTAAAAACACGCAACGCGGCGGGCGATATGGTGCCGCTGGGGTCGATGGTTTCGGTCAAGCAAAGCTATGGCCCCGATGCCGCCACGCGCTATAACCTGTTCCGCACCGCCGACATCAACGGCGGCCCGGCGATGGGCGTGCCGACCGAAGTCGCCGAACAGGCGATGATCAAGATCCTGAAGGAAAAACTGCCCGCGGGTATGGATTTCGAATGGACGGATTTGAAATACCAGCAGATCCTTGCGGGCAACACGGCGGTTTTCATTTTCCCGCTTTGCATCCTGCTCGTCTTCCTTGTGCTGGCAGCGCAGTATGAAAGCCTGATCCTGCCCCTGGTGGTCATCATGATCGTGCCCATCGTGCTGCTCTGCGGTTTGTTCGGCGTGTTCGTGACGGGAGGCGATAACAACATCTTCACCCAGATCGGCCTCATCGTGTTGGTCGGCCTTGCGTGTAAAAACGCCATCCTGATCGTGGAATTCGCGCGCGAGCTTGAATTCCAGGGGCAAAGTATCGTCGATGCCGCCATGAATGCCAGCCGCCTGCGCCTGCGCCCCATCCTGATGACCTCGTTTGCGTTCATCATGGGCGTGTTGCCGCTGGTGTCGTCTGTCGGCGCTGGCGCGGAAATGCGCCATGCCATCGGCATCACGGTGTTTTCGGGCATGCTCGGCGTTACGCTGCTCGGTATCTTCTTCACGCCTGTCTTCTATGTCATCCTGCGCACGCTGGCGGGTGGCACACTGACGGGTCATCATCATTCGGGCACCATTACCTGCCCGGCAGAGGCTGGAAAATGAAAATAAAGCATCTTGTATCCCTGCTTGCGATCACGGCGGCGCTGTCGGCCTGCAACATGGCACCCGACTTCCTGAAGCCCTCCGTCACGAAAACGGAAGCGTTCAAGGAAGCGCCGACGGACAAGGAATTGTCGGCCAAGGAAACGGGCACATGGAAAGTGGCCGAACCGTCGGCGGCATTGCCGCGCGGCGAATGGTGGCGCGTTTTCGGCGATGAAAAACTGAACACGCTGGTCGAACAGGCAGTCGCCGGAAACGAAAACGTCAAGGTCTATGCGGCGCGCGTCAAGCAGGCGCGGGCGACGGCGAAGGTATCGCGTTCCTTCCTGTTCCCGACCATCGACAACACCACCAGCTTTACGCGCCGCCAGCCGAACGCTGTCGGTCGCGGCCTTGCGCCGGGATCTTCGCTGGCGATCGAAAACGATGCGTTGACCAGCTTCGGGCTCAATTACGAACTTGACGTATTCGGCAGCGTGCGCGGCGGCTGGCTTGCGTCGCGCCTTGATGCGAAATCGGCGGCGGCGACCTATCAAAGCGTGAAGCTGGCCTTGCAGGCCGATGTGGCCGACCTTTATTTCTCGCTGCGCGCAACCGACCGCGACATCGATATCCTGAACCGAGGCGTCACGTTGCGCCAGCAGAACGCGCGTATCCTTGAAAAGAAATCGGATGCGGGCGACATTACCGAACTGGATGTTGCATCGTCGGTGGTTGATCTTGAAAACACGCGCAGCCAGCTGCACAGCGCCGAACAGCGCCGTGCGGAACTGGAACATGCGCTTGCCCTTGCGCTTGGCAAAGCGCCGATGGATTTCGTGTTCGAAAAAGAAAATATCGTGACGAAAATTCCGGTCATTCCCGCAGGCCTGCCCTCCACGTTGCTGGAACGCCGCCCCGATGTCACCGCCGCGCAAAAGGCGCTGGAGGCATCGAACCAGCGTATTGGCGTTGCCCGCGCCGCGTTCTTTCCGTCTCTGTTCCTGACTGGCTCGGGCGGCGTTGAATCGGACCTGCTGGGCAGCCTGTTCCAGTGGTCGAGCCGCAGCTGGGCCATCGGCCCGCTGATGACGGTGCCGATCTTCGGCGGCGGCCGTGCGGTATTCAACCTCGACCGCAGCAAGGCGCAGTACGAAGAATCCGTGCATGTCTATCGCGGTCAGGTGCTGGAATCTTTCCGCGATGTGGAGGACAGCCTGTCGCGCCTGCGGATGCTGTCGCGTCAGGCAAATGCGCAATACCGCGCCGAACATGCCGCCAACCGCGCCGCACAGATCGCCAAACTGCGCTATGACGAAGGCGACCTTGGTTATCTTGAAAGCATCACCGCCCGCCGCGAGGCGCTGGAGGCCGAACGCTCCGGCGTCGAAATCAAGCGCGCGCGCCTGTCCGGCACGATCCAGCTGATCCGCGCCCTTGGCGGTGGCTGGGATGCGCCGGTTGCTCCCGTCGCGCCCACCACACCTGTGAAGCTGGAGAAAAAGAATGGCTGATACACGCTCCGACGCGGAAATCCAGTCGAGCCTGCAAAAGCCGGGCGCGGGCGTGCCTATTCATCACCGTCTGCTGATGCGCTATGTCGTCAGGCCGCTGGTGATTGGCACATCGACCTGGGAAAAAGACAGCGAGGGTTTTGCGCGTGTCGCCGGAAAGATTATCAAAGACTACGAATCCTTGAGCGAGGAACAGCGCACAAGGCGCGTGCTGGTACCGTCACAATTCGGGCTGGAGGATAGCTCCCGTTACTGGTCTGCTGCCATGCTGCTGGAGCATATGCTGATCGTGACGCAGGGCATCGCATCGCTGGTCGTGCCGCTGTCAAAGGGCGTGGTGCCGGATTACGAAGTTGAAATGGCGCGCGTGAAGCCCAAGGGCGACATGACCGCGCAGGATGCGCTGACGAAATTCCGCGCCTATTCGGCAACCGCGATGGCCGAACTCGACAAGGCTGTCGGCGACCGCAACAGCAAGGCAGCCCTGCTGCACCCGTGGTTCGGCCCGTTCACCGCGCGGCAATGGCACTGGCTGATGACCGCCCATGCGGTCGTCCACCTTAACCAATTGCGCGCGATTTGCTGGCGATTGAATCCTGCAAAAATGCCTGCGAAATAAGTTTCGCCTGCGCACGCAATTCCGGCACAGCCGTCGTTTCAAACAGCGCGCCAAACAGTGGTGCGCCCAGCGCATACATTTCGCAAGGGCGGTCGCGGTAGATCAGCATGTTGTCGGATGCGCGGATGCCGTATTCATTGCCCGACGGTTTCGCCAGCCCTTTCGCCAGAATGTTTTTTAGCAAAGGGTTATTGCCAGTTTTGTAATCAACGCCCGTGCAGCGGAAAGCAAGGTCAAACCCTTCAGCCGTTTCCGCGCCAGTTTTTGTCTGTAATTCGAGTTTAATCCCGTCCGGTGCTTGCGCGGCGGAAATCACCCGCGCCTTCACCATTTTCAACTGTCCGCTTTTCTGTGCGGCATCGATGCGCGCCGCAATATGCGGGGCATAGCGATGGCGGTGGATGTTCCACAGGGTAAAGTATTTCTTCACCAGCCGTTCGCGGTCGGTTGAGTTGAGGGAACGCCAGATATCCTGCGTCAGCGGGCGCAGGCTGTCGATGATATAATGCCATTCCCGCGCCTCCGATTTAATCTCGCGGCGCAACGCCCGCATGATGGCCGACAGCCGCTGTGAAATATATTCATCCGGTGGCAATGCAACGCGTTTTGCCGCGTCATAGCTTGCCAGATGCGCGCGGGGCAGGGCGGCATGGCCGGAATAGCAGGTGATCTCGCCCTGCCAGCTGGTATCAAGAATGCTGATGATGATATCCGCCGCCGTCAACCCGCTGCCGATCAGCGCGATTTTCCTTTGCGCGGGTGACAGCGTTTTGAAATCGTATTTCCATGGCTGGTCAATGACGGGGCTGTTATCGCCCTTATGCAGCGCATTGCCGATGGCCAACACCACCACGCGCGCATCGATGCCATCACCGCCGGAGCGGATGGAGAGGTATTCGGCATGGTCCTCGATATCCTCTGCCTCGCCCTGAAACCAGTCGAGACGGATGCCTTTTTCCCGCGCGGTGTCGCGCGCGGTATCGAGCACGGATTGCAGGTATTGCGCGTATAATTTGCGCGGCAGGTAATCGCCGGGTGATGCCGTGATTCCTTGCCCCTCCACCCATTCATAAAAATGCCCGTGGTTATCGGCGAACAGCCCCATATTCGCGGCGGGCACGTTCAGCAGGTGCTCGTCACGGGGCGTCGCATAGGCAGGGCCGAACACGCCACGCGGTTCGCGCGATACCACGGCAATGGCGATTGGCTTGGTGGCATCGCGCACGATATTCGCGATGGTCGCAACGCCGGAAAACCCGCCGCCGACAATGGCGATGTCGTACCAGGCCATCGTCAGGCAGCTTTTTTGTGGGGGTGGGTGACGTTATCGGGGGATTTTGCCGCGCGCGCTATGATGGTCGCGTTCAATTGCTTGATATTCGCGCTGGCGGTGGTGGTGAACAGGAACGGAAAGATACCGTGGATAAAAAGGGCGAAGCCGGAAAAGAAAAGCGTGGCGGAAGTTTTAACGGTGAATCCCAAATGCTCAAAATACGTCTCTCCGGCGTCGTGGCAATGGCTGGTGAACAATTTGCGGATCATTAAAAACACTCCTACCAGAATAATTGCTGTTTTTTCTTGGGTGACATATTGAGCAGGTCTTCGAGCGACAATCCGTCCAGCACTTCCGAAATCTTGTTGCGTACCTCCAGCATTGCATGGCGGATGACGCAGATTTTTTCGTCGGTGCAGTCGTCGCATTTCTTGTAGTAAAACGTGCTGGCGCAGGGGATGGGTGCCAGCATGCCGTCCATCGCGCGCACCACATGGCCGAGCATGATTTTTTTAGGCTCGCCCTTTAATGTATGTCCGCCATGTGCGCCGCGCTCCGAAGTCAGGGCGTCGGCCTTGCGCAGGTCGGTCAGGATCGCCTCGAGGAATTTCGCCGGTACGCGCGCTTTTTGCGCAATCGCGCTCGACGGCAGTTTCGTGCCTTCGGCAGCCAGTACGACCAGCGCTTTCAGCGCATATTTGCATTTCATGGAGAGCATGATTTAATTCCTATTGATTGTATATGAATTAATCTCAGGTAGCGCAAGTTTTAAATTAACTACTTGAATTAGTTTATGATTTTGGCAGGCGTGCCCGCAACCGTCTTGCCTTCGGGCACGTCATGCACGACAACGCTGCCCGCTGCCACTTTTGCGCCACGGCCGATTTCGATATTGCCGATGATGGTGGCGTGCGCCCCCAAAATCGCGCCTTCCCGCACCTTCGGGTGGCGGTCTCCCGGTTCCAGGCTGCGCCCGCCCAGCGTGACGCCGTGCCAGAGCAGCACGTCGTTTTCAACCACGGCGGTTTCGCCGATTACGATGCCCGTCGCATGGTCCATCATCACACCGCTGCCAATACGGGCGGCAGGGTGGATGTCGACCGCGAAAACATCGGAAATGCGGTTTTGCAGGAACAGCGCCATATGCTGGCGGTCAGTGTTCCACAGATAATGCGCAAGACGATAAGATTGCAGCGCGTGGAAACCCTTGAAGAACAAAAACGGCGCAACCCAGTCGCGCGCGGCGGGGTCATGCCACGTGATGGCGTTCAAATCGCGGCCGACAATTTCGACAAGGTCGGGCACGGCATCTGCGAAATCCGCGAACAGCTGCAAAATCAAACCCTCGGGCAAATGCTTCGCCGCCAGTTTTTCCGACAGCAAACGGCCAAGCGCTTCGGGCAGGGATTTCGCAGGGAGAATGACGCACTGCAGCAAGGGCGCCAGCGCAGAATCCGTTGCGGCCAGTTTTTCGGCTTCGACCTTCAGGCTTTTCCAGCAGGCGGCGGATGATCCGGATTTTATCGTGTGCAGGTTCGTCATGTCGCCATTTTTACCCAATTAACCCCATGGAGTCACGCCATTATGTTGGCGTTGCCTTTAATGCGGAAAAAGAATAGCATCAGCCGGAATTCGCTCAATATTTTTTTGGACAGGTGATTACATGAAGCAGAGCGCCCCTGGCGTTATCCAGCTGATCGGCAACACGCCGATGGTGCAGGTTTCAAGGCTCGATACCGGCCCGTGCCAGCTGTTCCTGAAAATGGAGTCACAGAACCCCGGCGGTTCGATCAAGGACCGTATCGCGCGCACGATGATCGAAGCGGCGGAGCAGGATGGCCGGTTGAAACCGGGCGGCACCATTGTGGAGGCAACGGCGGGCAATACGGGCCTCGGCCTCGCCCTGATCGGCGTGCTGAAGGGATACAAAGTCATCCTCGTCGTGCCGGATAAAATGAGCCGCGAGAAAATTTTCCACTGCAAGGCTCTGGGTGCCGATGTGCGCACCGCGCGCTCCGACGTGATGAAGGGCCATCCCGAATATTATCAGGAAGTGGCCGAGCGTATCGCCAAGGAAACAGGCGGTTTTTACGCCAACCAGTTTTCCAACCCCGCCAATTCGCTGGCGCATGAAACATCGACCGCGCCCGAAATCTGGGAACAGATGCAGCATGACGTCGATGCGATTGTCTGCGGCGTCGGTTCCGGCGGCACAATGGCGGGCATCGCTTCCTTCATCAACCGCGTCAGCCCGAAAACGGAAATGGTGCTGGCAGATCCCGTCGGCTCCATCCTCGCGCCGCTGGTGAACGAAGGCAAGACCGTGACGCCCGGTTCATGGCTTGTCGAGGGCATCGGGGAAGATTTCATCCCCAGCATCCTCGACATGAAAGTGATCAACAAGGCCTATGCCATCTCGGATGAAGAAAGCATCGGCACCGCGCGCCAGCTGCTGAAGAATGAAGGCATTCTGGCCGGCACATCGTCGGGCACGCTGATTGCCGCTGCGCTGCGCTATTGCCGCGACCAGAAAACGCCGAAACGCGTCGTCACCTTCGTCTGCGACCGCGGCGACAAGTATCTGTCCAAGGCGTTCAGCGATTCATGGATGACCGAACAGGGCTTCGCCGCCCGCGTGAAAACCGGCACGGTCGAAGATTTGATCGTGCGCCGTCATGATGCGGGCGACACGGTTGTCGTGCAGGCGACCGATACGCTGCAGACGGCTTATAAACGCATGCGCTTCGCCGACGTATCGCAACTGCCGGTGCTGGACGACAAGGGCATGCTGGTGGGCTTGGTCGATGAAAAAATGCTGCTCGACGGTTTCACGCATGATGGCAAGGTGGTGCCGCTGTCGGCAACCGCCGGCGAAGTGATGCGCCCTGCCAAACCCAGCCTGCCGCGCGAAACACCGATCGGCGAGGCCTCGACATTCCTGCGCAACCATCCGCTGGTCATGGTGACCGACAACGGCAAGCTGCTCGGCCTCATCACACGCGTCGATATGCTCAATCACTTCTACCTGAAAGGTGCCGCATGACCGGAGGCAAAAACCGCGCGTTTTCCACGCGCTGCATTCATGGCGGCCAGCAGCACGACCCCACGACGGGCGCCGTGAACGTGCCGATCTACCAGACCTCCACCTATGCGCAGGCCGCACCCGGCGAGCATAAGGGTTTCGTCTATGCGCGCGGCCACAACCCTACGCGCCACGCATTCGAACGCGCGATGGCCGACCTTGAAGACGGCCTTGCCGGTTTCGGCTTCGGCTCGGGCATGGCGGCGATGGATGCGATCCTCGACCTGCTGCCCGTGAACGCGCATATGATTGCGTCTGACGACCTGTATGGGGGCAGCTATCGCCTGTTCGAACGCGTCCGCAAGGGTACAACGGGATTGACCGTCACTTACGTCGATATGTCCGATGTGAAAAACGTGGCGGATGCGATCAAGCCGGACACGAAAATGATCTGGGTCGAAACGCCCACCAACCCGCTGCTGAAACTGACTGATATCGCGGCGGTTGCGGCTGTGGCGAAGAAACATAACCTTCTGTCGGTCATCGACAATACCTTTGCGACGCCTGCGCTGCAGCGCCCGTTGACACTGGGTATCGATATCGTCGTTCATTCGGCCACCAAATATATCGGCGGCCACAGCGATGTGATCGGCGGCGTGGTGGTGGTTGCCAATCAGGATTTGGCCGACAAGCTGAAATTTATCCAGAACGCGACGGGCGGTATTCTTGGCCCCTTCGATAGCTTCCTTGCCCTGCGCGGCGTGAAGACGCTGGATGTGCGCATGGAGCGCCATTGCGCCAGCGGGTTGAAGGTTGCAACATGGCTGGAGAAACATCCGAAAATCGAAAAGGTTTTCTATCCCGGCCTGCCGTCGCATCCGCAACATGCGCTCGCTAAAAAACAGATGGCTGGTTTTGGCGGCATGATCACCGCCGTCATCAAGGGCGACCTTGATGCGTCGCGCCGCATGCTGTCCGCCTGCAAGGTCTTTACGCTGGCCGAAAGCCTTGGCGGTGTCGAAAGCCTGATCGAACATCCGGCCATCATGACCCATGCGTCGATTCCGAAGGAACAGCGCGAGGCGCTCGGCATCAGCGACGGGCTGATCCGTCTTTCTATCGGTATCGAAAGCGCCGACGACCTGATTTCCGACCTCGACGAGGCATTGAGCAAGGCATGAGCAAGATCATCGCGGATATCGGCGGCACGAATGCGCGCTTTGCGCTGGTAGACGATGCGGGCAATATCAGCAATGTCGATGTGCTGGCCTGTGCCGACTATAAATCGCCGGGCGAAGCCGCTCAGACCTACCTGAAACGCATCAATGCGAAACCGAAAACGGGCGCATTCGCGGTTGCAACATCCCTCGATGGCAGCGACAGCGTGTCGATGACCAACCATGTGTGGAACTTCTCGATTGAGGCGACGAAAAACGACATTGCATTGTCATCCTTGCGCGTCATCAACGATTTCGCGGCGCTGGCCTATGCCGTGCCATACCTTGCCGAAAAAGACCGTTACCAACTGGGCAGCGGCATCGCGCAGAAAAACATGCCCATCGCCATCATCGGCCCCGGCACGGGGTTGGGTGTTGCGGGCGTTGTGTTTGATGAAAGCGGCAAGCCCATCATTGTGACAGCCGAAGGCGGACATGTGACGATGCCCGCGGCGAACGCGCGCGAATTCGCGCTGTTCGAATGGCTCAAAAATTCCAAATACCATCATATCTCCGCCGAGCGTGTTGTTTCGGGCAAGGGCTTGGTGAATTTGTATCATGCCGTTTGCGGCGTGGACGGCCTGAGCCTGCCGGAACTGACTCCTGCCGAAATCACGGCAAAGGCGTTGGATAAATCCTGCAATTCCTGCGTCGAAGTGCTCGACCTGTTCTGCCATTTCCTCGGCGTTGTGTCGGGCAACCTTGCGCTGTCTTATGGCGCGGCGGGTGGGCTTTATATTGCGGGCGGCATCGTGCCGCAGCTGGGTGAATATTTCAAAACCTCGCGCTTCCGCGAAAGCTACCTTGCGAAAGGCCGCTTCGCCGAATATGTCGGGCGCATCCCGACCTTTATCATCACGCATCCGTATCCGGGTCTTGAAGGCCTGAAAAATATCGCCTAAAGCGCGGGCAGGCGGGCGAGGTAATCCCCCGCCCAGATTTTGCCATAGGTATCGCTGTCAAGGTTTGCGCCCGACAGGATGATCAGGATGCGCTTGCCTTTGTTGCCTTCGCGCAGCCATTTATGCGCCGCCGCCATGCCCAGCGCCGATGTCGGCTCGACCGTCACCTTCAGCAAATGCATCAGCCATTGGCTCCAGTACAAAATTTCTTCTTCCTCGATCTCGAAAAATCCGTCCAGCTGCTGAATGTAATGGAAGGTGCGTGGCGATACCGACAGCGTGCGCACGCCATCGGCAATCGTTTTCGGCATCTCGTTGAAACGCACAATTTTGCCCGACCGGAATGATTGGGCCGCGTCATTGGCGATCAGGGGCTCGGCGGCAAACACCTCCGCATCCGGCGAAAACAGGCGCGTTGCCATGAAGGTGCCGGAAATCAACCCGCCGCCGCCGCAGGGCGCAAAAACCGCGTCGATGTTTTTCAGTTCTTCCCATGCCTCATAGGCCGCAGTGCCTTGCCCTGCAATCACATCGTCATGGTCATAGGGCGGCAACAGGAACGACCCCTTGGCAAGGGCGAGGGTATTAGCATTTTCCTCCGCCTCCTGCCGCGTTTTCGTCACATGTACGTCCGCGCCATAGGCCCTCGTTGCCGCAATCTTGATCTTGGAAGATGATTCAGGGATGAAAATGACCGATTTGAGGCCAAGCCGTTTTGCCGCCCAGGCCACCGCTTGCGCATGGTTGCCCGATGAATAGGCGACAACGCGTTCGGGTAGCTGGTTTTTTTCCTGCAAGCTGAGGAGCGTGTTCAGTGCGCCGCGCGCCTTGAACGCGCCAACTTTTTGCGCGCCTTCGTATTTAAAAAATATCTCGCAGCCAAGGAAACGGTCGAGCAGCCGCGACGTCAGCACCGGCGTGCGCGTGACATGCGGCTTCAGGCGTTGATAGGCGGCCTCGACGGCTTCGGTTTTCATGCCAGAATCTCCTGCGCGAGTTTCAGTGTCGCCGCCGTCCACAGGAATGTGCCGCGCTCGCTGACATTGGTGCTATAGCCATGCATGACCGTCACCTCCGCATTGCCGTCGCGCAGGTTGTATTTTTCAAATAACGCGCCGCGTTCGGCGAAGACATGCTGCGCCAGCGTGATGAATTTTTCGGCGATGCGTTTTGCCGCGTCAATCTGTCCGCTGCGGCGCAGACCCTCGAACGCGAAATACTGCAGCGGCGGCCAGCCATAGGGGAAATCCCACTGGCTGCCGCTTTGCTCCGCGGACGTCATGACGCCATGCGGCGTTTCCAGCAGCCGCAACGCGGCGCCCGCCGATTTTTCCGCCAGCGCGGCGTCGCCGTCATACAGCCCCGCCCAATGCGCATGGAAAAACGTCGCGAAGGGTTTCGGGTTGCGCATCCTGTTGACGGTGTCGTAATCGTGGTACAGGCCGGTTGCGGGATCCATCATCGGCTCCATCGCGGCCTTGCGTGACGCTTGCAGGCCCCGCCATTTCACGCCGTCTGCGCTGCCAAGGATATCGGCAATGTCGCCCATATCGCCTTCCATTTTATACAGCAGCGCATTCAGGCAGGCGGGCGC
Organism: Bdellovibrionales bacterium; assembly: GCA_038247245.1. GTDB lineage: Bacteria > Pseudomonadota > Alphaproteobacteria > Micavibrionales > UBA2020 > JAPWJZ01. The sequence goes on from JBBRVE010000003.1 coordinate 14,433, forward strand.
ATGAAACATGCATTCCAGCGCGCCATAGCCCCAATGTCCCGTCGGGTCAAAACCCGATGCGCGCATGGAACGGTCGGCGCGGTAATAGAGCGATGTCAGATTGCCCGCGATGTCTTCGTAAAAACGCGGGTTGGGATGCTGGCGGAAATGGTCGATGGCATGTTCGTAATGGCCGGGTTCGCCCGCCAATACCTCGGGCGCGACGCCGTCGCCGTCGTCCCAATACCGCGACAGCGTCGTGCCGGTCGCAAGCCGGTCGCCTGTCGTCCAATAGGCATGATAGGCGACAAGGTCGGCATAGGCCGATTGCAGCCAGCTGCGCGCATCGGGATATATCGCGTCGGGATCGAACGCCGCCCAGTCGCCGTGCTGCGCTGCATGCCAGATGTGCAAGGTCATTGCCGCAATCAATGGCGGTTGCGACCGCGACAGGTAATAGGTGCGGTTCGCGTTCAAAACCTTGCCATAGGCGCGGATCTGGTAAAGCTGGTTATCGACCTGTTGCCGCATCAGACGCGGATGTGTGCCCGACCATGCAAAAACCGCGAAACCTGTATCCCAGCCATACATTTCATTGAACCTGCCGCCCGGCACCAGATAGCGGTAAGGCAGATAGAGCAAACCATGCACGGCATCCGCCTCACGGAAACGGCTGGCTTCGCCAAGGGGTTCCACGCGCGCGCCGCTGCCGGTTAATTTCCGGGCGGCGTCGATATCGGCCTCCATTGCATAGACGACGGGCGGTGCGTCGCCGAGCTTCGGGTCACCCGGATTCTCGCCAAGGCTTTTGCGGAGCAGCAGCTCCGGTGTGTCGTCGATTACCTGCTGAAAGCTGCGCGTCATGGTGTCAGGCTGTCTTCCTTGCAAAGAAACCGCCGAAGCCCGGCAGTTCCAGCGATTGACCCTTGGCCGTGCCCTGCAATCCATAGCCTGTCAGGGGCGTCCAGCCGCTTTGCAGCGCGACGGTCACGGGGGCGGGTTTCAGGTTGAACGCGCAGAACAGCGTTTCACCATCCAGCTTGCGCGTAAAGGCAAGGACGTTGTCGTCCAGCGTTTCAAATGTCAGCTCTCCGCGCAGCAGTGCCGGATGCGCCTTGCGCCATTTCAGGAATTGCTTCGTGAAATTCAGCATCGATGCAGGGTCTTTTTCCTGCGCTGCGACGCTGGCCGCCGCATGTTCGGCTGGAACGGGCAGCCAGCCTTCATTGGCGGCGGTAAAGCCGCCGTTTTTCTGCGCGCCATCCCACGGCATGGGCGTGCGGCAGCCATCGCGGCCGGTGCCTGTCGACCCGATGCCGGGATCCTGCCGCTTTTCAGGCGGGATGACAGCTTCGGTCAATCCCAGTTCTTCGCCCTGATAAACGAACGATGAGCCGCGCAATGAACTCAGCATTGCCAGCAGCATTTTCGTCTGGTTCACATCCGGCTTGTCATCGACCGCCCAGCGCGTCGCGACGCGGATGCTGTCATGGTTCGACAATGCCCAAGACGGCCATGAATCATGCGGCGTTGCAAAGAATTCCTCAACTTTGCGGCGCAGGTAGGGCGCGGAATATTCATGCACCAGCAGCGAGAAGTCATAGGCCGTGTGCAGCATTTCGGGGCCATTGGTATAGGAAATGGTCGTTTCCACCGTCTTGTCGTCGTTCACTTCGGCGACCAGCATGCAATCCTTGTACTGGTCGGTCAGCGCGCGGAATTTTTTCAGGAAGGGGATCATTTCCGGCTGCGTTTTATCATACGTGTGCCATTGCATCGAATAGGGGTGGATGACCGTCTTGCCATCCGATTTCGGCACGGGGCGCGGCGGGTTGTCGCGTAAGAGCGCGTCGTGGATGCAATGCGGCAGCGCGTCCATGCGGAAACAGTCAACGCCGCGGTCCAGCCACCATTTCGCAGTCGCCAGCAATTCTTCCTGCACCTCCGGGTTGCGGATGTTCAGGTCGGGCTGTTCTTTCAGGAACTGGTGATAGAAATACTGGCCGCGTTCGGGGTCGAACGTCCATGACGAACCGCCGAAAACAGACAGCCAGTTATTGGGTGGCGATCCGTCGGGCTTGGGGTCGGCCCAGACATACCAGTCGGCGTATTTGTTGGTTTTGTCCTTGCGGCTTTCGATGAACCATTTGTGCTGGTCGGACGAATGGTTCAGCACTATGTCGATGACAAGTTTCAACCCGCGCTTGTGCATCTGCGCGATCATTTCGTCGCAATCGGCAATCGTGCCGAAGATGGGGTCGACGCCTTTATAATCGGCGACGTCATACCCGAAATCCGCCATGGGCGATGTGAAGAAGGGGGAGAGCCACACGCCGTCAACGCCCAGCGATGCGACGTAATCGAGCTTCTGCGTGATGCCCTTCAAATCGCCGATACCATCGCCGTTGCTGTCAAAAAAGCTGCGCGGATAGATTTGGTAAATCACCGCGCCACGCCACCATTCTTGTCCGTCCGCCATTTTTCACCCCATGTTGCAGCGCAATAAAATTACAAAAAAATGTTTCAAATTTAATGACTTGGCTTAGATCTATTCAAAAGTATTGATTTTGAAGGTATATTTAGTATTATATTGCACCAATTGCATAATCAAGGTAATTAAATTGCGAGCTAACCGCATATATTATGTACCTCCGCGCCTTGTGGGGTCGATCGCCGACTGGTCCGGGAAAGACACCCCGGATGGCGCTTCGTGGCTGGCTGACCATGCGAAAAGCATGAGCTTCAATTCAATCTGGCTCAGCCCGTTTTTCGAAACGACACAGTTGAAGGCCGCCGTCCCCGAAGGCCATCCTGCGGACAATAGCCTATACGCCACGCGCAATCACGGTGTTTTTGACCCGGAATTCAGCGCGACGAAAATCGCAGGCGCACGGTCGGCCGAGACGCCTGAAACCTTGGCCGCCATCGACGCGCTCGACAGCGCGCACCTGAAACATTTCACCGCCGAGGCGGACATGGCCGGCATCCGCGTGATGGCGGATCTGGTCTTCAACCAGTTCGCCGCCGACCACCCGCTGGTGACCGAAGAAAATGAAAAACTGGCCGCGATCCTGAAAACCCTGCCCGCAGGCCAGAAACCTGCCTTGATCACCGCCGAAACCACCTCGCTGACCGGCGGCAAGGATACCGAAGTGGTGGGCATTTCGTATCAGGACAACGGCGTGCCGAAAGAATTCCATTTCAAGTTCGCGCGCGACGAAGACCTCAATTGCCTCGACTGGCGCCTGGTCAAGGGCAATGAAACCGCGCAAATCAATTTCGCATCGCCCGCCGCGCGTGAATTTTTCATTGACGGGACCGATGGCAAGCCGGGATTCCTGAAGGGCGTTGTGGACTGGTACCTCGATCACGGGTTCAAGGATTTCCGCTGCGACATCGCCTACCGCCTGCCCGCTGACTGGTGGCAGGAAATCATCACCCATGCGCGCGACCGCCTGTCCGATGCGGGTTTCATGGCCGAAACGCTGGGCGCGCCCGATGCGGCGATGGCGAAGATGACGCAGATCAAGACTATTGATGCGAACGGCAAGGAACGCCCCGGTTTCGACCTCGGCATGGTCAGCAATTACTGGTGGAATTTCACCGACAGCTGGCTGCCGGTAGAGGAAGCCGCGCGGCTGACAAAAATGGCGAAACTGGGCGGCGCGGCATCGCCCGACAACCACGACACACCCGAAACGCTGGCCGGCCAGTTCCAGAAGGCCTGCAAGGGCAAGGATAAATGCGACGAAAACGTGGCGGCGATTGCCGTGCGCAACTACGCGGTTTCAACATTTATCGCCAACGCCGTCTATATGCAGATGGGATACGAATATAATAAAGAAAAACAGAACAGCGTGTTCAAGGATCAAGTGACCACGCAGGATTGGGCAGACCTTGCGTCCCGCGCCGATGACCCCGCGCATGTGCTGAACATTGCCGCGCGCATCAAGGGCATCAATGATTTGAAACAAAGCCTCGGCGTTGATAACGCGATTGCGTGCGTGAAGGAACATGCCGATATGCAGGATGGCCGCCTGATAAAGTTGGCCGTGGAATTTCAGGATGCCGATACCGGCAGGAAAATCGCCGATGTCGTGATGATCCTGAACAAGAAACCCGAAAACGGCAGTGTCACGATCATGGACAGTTCCTTGCGCGACCTTGAAACGGGGGGGCTGAAACGCCTCGATTCATCGGGCGAAACCGCTGTGTCCGTGCGCGACATCGTGATTTACCACACGCCCGTCAGCGATGCGGTCGCACCGAAAGTGGCATCCGTCCCGTCGCCGCGCAGCTTCAAGCCTGCTGCTTAGGCCGCCTTCTTCATATAGGTATCAAGTTTCCCCAGCAGCACATCCTTGGCCGCTTTATCCAGGAAACTGGCATGGATACTGTTGCGCGAAATCGTCAGCAGGTCGGATTTGTCGAGGTTCAACCCGTCGGTCACTGCCTTGAAGTTTTCATTCATGTACCCGCCGAAATAGGCAGGGTCGTCGGAATTGATGGTCGCCTTCAGGCCAAGGTTCAGCATGCGCTTCAACGGATGCTCCTTCATGTCCTTCACAACGCAGAGTTTGAGGTTGGAAAGCGGGCAGACTGTCAACGCCGTGCCGTCCTTCACAAGGCGCGCCACCAGTTTTTCATCCTCCAGCGACCGGTTGCCGTGGTCGATGCGGTCGACCTTTAGCATGTCGATTGCTTCCCACACATATTCGGGCGGGCCTTCTTCACCTGCATGCGCCATGATCAGGAAGCCTTCTTTTTTCGCCTCCGCAAACACGTTCTTGAATTTCGACGGCGGATGGCCTTTTTCGGAACTATCCAAACCCACGCCCAGAATGCGGTGCTTGTACGGGATCGCGCTTTCCAGCGTCTCGAATGCGGCATCCTCGCTCAAATGGCGCAGGAAGCACATGATGAGGAAGGACGACACGCCCAGTTTCTTGCGACCGTCATCCAGCGCGCGGGTGATGCCGTCCAGCACCGTTTCAAACGCGATGCCGCGTTCGGTATGGCCCTGCGGATCAAAAAAGATTTCGACGTGCAGGACGTTCTGTTTCGCCACGCGTTCCAGATACGCCCAGGTCAGGTCGTAAAAATCCTGTTCGGTTTGCAGCACGTTCATGCCCTGATAATAAATATCGAGGAAATCCTGCAGTTTGGAAAAATCATAGGCCTTGCGCACTTCTTCGACCGATTTGAACGGAATGTCGATTTTGTTGCGCTGCGCGAGCGCGAACATCAGTTCAGGCTCGAGGCTGCCTTCGATGTGCAAATGCAGTTCAACTTTCGGCAGGCCTTCGATGAATGTATCCATGACTGAAATTCCTTTCAAAACAAACGGCTTAACGCCCGCGGCCATGCTAACATTTTGGATGACTCGTGCCTAGAAAAACGGTATCGTCTTGGAATTATTTCGTTTTTAGAAAAAGATCATGTCAGACAGCATCCGATTTATCCTGAACGGAAAACTGGTCGAGGTGGCGGATTTGCCGCCGACCACAACGCTGCTGCAATATTTGCGCCTCGAAGCACGTCTGACCGGCACCAAGGAAGGCTGCGCCGAGGGTGATTGCGGCGCCTGCACCGTCGCCGTCGGCAAACTGGTCAAGGGCAAGGTCGAATACCAGAGTATGAATGCCTGCATCCTGTTCCTGCCCACGCTCGACGGGCGCGAAGTGGTGACGGTGGAACATTTGAAATCGGCGACTGGCGCGCCCACCCCCGTGCAGCAGGCGATGGTGAAATGCCACGGCTCGCAATGCGGTTTCTGCACGCCCGGTTTTGTCATGGCGCTGTCGACCATGGTCAACAACAAGCAAAACGCCAGCGAAGACGATATTCAGGATGCGATTGCGGGCAACCTCTGCCGCTGCACCGGTTATCGCCCCATCGTCGATGCCGCGCGCATGGCGAATGAATCTGCCGAACGCGCGCTGCCCTCGCATCCGAAAGAACTGGCATCCATCCAGCGTAACCGGTTGATGACCTATGATGTGGCGGGCGGCAAATATTTTTCTCCCGCCAGCGTCGAAGATCTCGCGATGGTGCTGTCCGTTTACCCGGATGCCACCATTCTTGCGGGCGGCACGGATGTGGGGTTGTGGGTTACGAAATTCCACATGGGCCTGCCGGTCATCATCTATACCGGCAATGTGGTGGAGCTGCGCCAGATACGTGAATCGCGCGTGCTGCTCGAAATCGGCGCGGCGGTCACCTATACCGAAGCCTTTGATGCGCTGGCGGCGTTTGATCCCAGCATGGAAGATTTGCTGAAACGCTTTTCATCGCTGCATATCCGCAATGCGGGTACGGTCGGTGGCAATATCGCCAACGGCTCCCCCATCGGCGACGGCCCGCCGCCGCTGATCGCGCTGGGCGCGAAGGTTGTGCTGAGATCAAAATCCGGCACGCGCATGGTGGAGATGGAGGATTTCTTTATCGCCTATAAAAAACAGGACCGCAAGGCGGGCGAATTCGTCGAAAAACTCGTCATCCCGAAACGCCCGGATAACGTGCTGTTCCGCGTCTATAAACTGTCGAAGCGTTTCGATCAGGATATCTCCGCCGTTTGCGGCGCGTTCGCGCTGACGATCGAGGATGATGAAATCGTCGCCGCCCGCATCGCCTTCGGCGGCATGGCCGGCACGCCGCACCGCGCGCACAAGGCCGAACGCGCGCTGGTTGGCCGCGTCTGGAACGAGGAAGCGGTCGAAAAAGCCATGGCCGCGCTGGACGATGACTACCAGCCGATGAGCGACGCAAGGGCTTCTGCCGAATACCGCAGCACCACCGCACGCAATCTGCTGAAGCGGTTCTACATCGAAACCACCGATCCCACGACGAAAACGCGGCTGTACCGTTATGCCGAATGACGCGAAGAAAATCGACGGCGGCATGGGCGCGCCCAAGGCGCATGACTCGGCGCATCTGCATGTGTCGGGCGAAGCGACCTATACCGATGATGTGCTGGAATCGCATGGATGCCTGCATGCCTATGTACTGAAAAGCCCGCATGCCCATGCCAAAATAACCAAGATTGATATTTCAGATTGTTATGTCCCGGGCGTCCATGCCGTGATGATGGCCAAGGATATTCCCGGCGTGAACGATGCCGCCCCTGTTTTTCCCGGCGACCCGATTTTTGCCGATGGCGTTGTTTTGTATTACGGCCAGTGCATTCTGGGCGTGGCGGCGGAAAGCATCGAGATTGCGCGGGCGGCGGTGAAGCGCGCCGTTGTGACCTATGAAACGCTGCCCGCCATCCTGAATGTGCATGACGCGATCAAGGCGCAGAAATTCGTCGGCGACCCCTATGAAATGGGGCAGGGCGATGCGGCGGGTGCGATTGCCAAAGCCAAAAACAAGATCAAAGGCTCGCTCGATATCGGCGGGCAGGACCATTTCTATCTCGAGGGCCAGATTGCGATGGCGACGCCGCTCGAAAACGGCGAATTCCATTGCTGGTCATCGACGCAGCACCCGTCCGAAGTGCAGCACCTGATCGCGAAAATGCTGAACCTGCATGATCACGCCGTGACGGTGGAGGTGCGCCGCATGGGTGGCGGCTTCGGGGGCAAGGAAAGTCAGGCATCATTGATCGCCTGTGTGGCATCTGCATTGGCGTGGAAAACGAACCGTCCCGTCAAATTCCGTTTGGATCGCGACGACGACATGATCATGACGGGCAAGCGGCATGACCTGAACGTGGCATACGAAGTCGGCTTCAACGATGAGGGCTTGATCGAGGGCATCGAATACATCCACGCCGTCAATTGCGGCATGAGCCCCGATTTGTCCAACGCCATCGCCGACCGTGCGATGTTCCATGCGGATAACGTCTATTACCTTGGCAATGCCAAAGTCACCAGTTACCGCTGCTTCACGAACAAGGTGTCCAACACCGCCTTCCGCGGTTTCGGCGGGCCGCAGGGCATGCTGGCGATGGAATATGTGATCGACGATATCGCGCGGCATCTCGGCAAAGACCCGCAGGATGTGCGCAAGATCAACCTGTACGACGCCAAGGGCGAACTTGGCGACCGCTGCACCACTCATTACGGCATGACGGTCGAGGATAACATCATCCGCGATATTTTCTCGCAGCTGGAACACACCGGCGAATACGCCGCCCGCCGCGAAGCGATCAAGACATTTAACGCGCAAAATAAAATCCTTAAAAAAGGCATCGCGCTGACACCCGTCAAATTCGGCATCAGTTTTACGTTGACCATGCTCAATCAGGCAGGCGCGCTGGTGCATGTGTACAAGGACGGCACGGTGCAGCTGAACCACGGCGGCACGGAGATGGGGCAGGGGCTGCACACAAAGGTTTGTCAGGTCGTGGCCGATATGTTCCAGATCGATTTCGACAAGGTGCGTATCACCGCAACCAACACCAGCAAAGTGCCGAACACCTCCGCCACCGCCGCATCCAGCGGTGCCGACCTGAACGGCAAGGCGGCGGAAGCGGCTGCGCGCACCATCCGCGACCGGCTCGCCGATTTCGCGGCGTCGCATTTCGATACCGAGATATCCGCTGTTAAATTCGCGGCCGGTTACGTGCATGCGGGCAGCCATACGGTGTCGTTCAAGGAACTGGTGCAACTTGCTTATGCCGCGCGGGTGCAGCTATCATCGACCGGATTCTACAAGACACCAAAAATTGCGTGGGATCGCCCTAAAGGCAAAGGCCGACCGTTTTACTACTTCGCCTATGGCGCGGCGATCACCGAAGTCATCATTGATACGCTGACGGGCGAATACAACATCCTTCGCGCCGATATCCTGCATGACGCGGGGCAATCGCTGAACCCCGCCATTGATATCGGGCAGGTCGAAGGCGGCTATGTGCAGGGCGTGGGCTGGCTGACATCGGAGGAATTGTGGTGGAACGACAAGGGCGAGTTGAAAACGCACGCCCCCAGCACCTATAAAATCCCGACCGGCCGCGATGTGCCAAAAGATTTCCGCACCGTATTGTTCGAAGGCATCAACCCCGAAGAAACCATTTACCGGTCGAAAGCTGTCGGCGAACCGCCGCTGATGCTCGGCATTTCCGCCTTCCTTGCGCTGCGCGATGCGGTTGCCGCGACGGGCGCTGCCAATTGCATTCCACCGCTGCAGGCACCCGCAACACCGGAAAACGTGCTCAAAGCAATACAAGCGGTGCAGAAATGACCAGCCCGCATGACTGGCTCCCCGTCCTGACCGACCTGACCGACAAGGGCACGCCTTGCGTGCTGATTACGGTGATGGAAGCCAAGGGATCGACGCCCCGCGAAGCTGGCGTCAAAATGATCGCGACCGCCACCGAACAATTCGGCACCATCGGCGGCGGCAATCTGGAGTTCGAAGCCATCGTCGCAGCGCGCAAGCTACTGGCAAGCGCAGGCAAGCCGACGGTGAAGGATTACCCCCTCGGCCCGAAACTCGCGCAATGCTGCGGCGGTGCGGTCAGCGTTTTCCTTGAACCTTTCCTGCCCGTCGGCAAAACGCTCTACCTGTTCGGCGCGGGGCATGTGGGCAAAGAAGTGGTGAAGGTGCTGGACGGTTTGCCGCTGAAGGTGAAATGGGTGGATGAGCGGGCGAATGAATTCCCGGCGACACTGCCGAAAAACTGCGAAAAAATTGTCACCACCGCCCCTGTCGCGGAATTGCGCGCTGCCGATGAAAACAGCTATATCGCCGTCATGACGCATAGCCATGACCTCGATTTCGATCTCGTGCGTGCGGCATATAAAGGCAGCTTCGCCTATCTCGGCCTTATCGGGTCGGATACCAAGCGTGTGCGGTTTGAAAAACGCCTCGTCGCCGACGGCGTGCAAAAGGAATTGCTGGCGCAACTGCATTGCCCCATTGGTCTTGGCGATACCGGCAAGCATCCGCGTGAAATCGCCATTTCGGTTGCGGCGGAACTGCTGACGCTCGGCATCTGCCGGGGCGCGGAGCAGGTGCAGCAGGAAGACGCTGCGTGAAAAAGCCCGTTTACCTCGATTACCATTCCACCACGCCCTGCGACCCTGCGGTGATTGACGCGATGATGCCTTTTTTCGGCGGCAGCTTCGGCAACCCCGGAGCGAAATCGCACGCGCATGGCCGCAACGCCGCACGCCAACTGGAACAATCCGCCGAAAAAATTGCCAGCCTGATTGGCGCAGGGCCCGAATGCATTACGCTCACCAGCGGTGCCACGGAATCCAACAACCTCGCCCTGCTGGGCCTCGCCGAAAAGGCAACCGACCGCACAGAAATCGTCATCACGGCAATCGAGCATAATTGCGTATCGAATACCGCCGCTTACCTCGCGACCAAGGGTTTCACCGTTAAAACCCTGCCCGTAACGCCAGCTGGTTTCGTCGATCCCGCGGAATTGAAAAAACTCGTCACGTGCAAAACCCTCGTCGTATCCGTCATCACCGCCAGCCACGAAATCGGCACGATACAGCCTTTAAAAGAATGCGCGCAAATCGCGCATGACGCGGGCGCGCTGTTCCATACGGATGCGACGCAGGCGCTCGGCAAGATCGCGCTTGATGTGAACGGCATTGGCATCGACCTTTTGAGCTATTCCGCGCATAAATTATACGGCCCCGTTGGCATCGGCGCGTTATACGTGCGACAGAAACCGCCCGTGCCGATCGCCCGTGTTTTCTTCGGCGGCGCGCAACAATCGCTTCGCCCGGGCTCCGTGCCGCTCGCACTCGCCGACGGTTTCGCCACGGCCTGCGAACTGGCGGGGCAGGGGCTGACGACCCATATCCTGCGCATCGAAAAAATGACCGCGCTGCTGCTGGCCGAATTACAGGCGCGCATTCCGGCGCTGAAGCTCAACGGCGGCGCACCCCGCCTGCCGGGCTTGCTGAATATCCGCCTGCCGGATGTGTCGGCGCAGGACATCATGCTGGAACTGGCTGACGATATTTGCATGTCGACCGGCGCCGCCTGTTCCTCCGCCAACCGGAAGCCCTCGCCGGTGCTGAAGGCTATCGGTTTGTCAGATCATGATGTCGATTGCAGCCTGCGCCTGACGGCGGGGCGGGGTTCGACGGCGGAAGAAATGACCTACGCCGCCACCAAGCTGGCCGAGGGCGTGGCGCGCCTTTCCCGCCGCGCGGCGTAGATCGCCTTTTCTTCTGTGCCGAGTGGTATTTACGAAAAATAAACCCCTTTTGCCCCAATATAGACTCATATGCCATTTCACAGCTATGCTGGCAGCGCGTTTTCATTCTTTATTGAAAGGTAACCGCTATGGGGCTGATGAGTTTTATTTCCAAGCAATTTATCGACGTCATCCAGTGGACCGATCCCGGCACCAATGTGCTGGCATACCGCTTTCCCATGCAGGATCAGGAGATCCAGAACGGCGCGCAGCTGGTGGTGCGCGAGGCGCAGCAGGCCGTGTTCTTTAACGAGGGCAAATTCGGCGACAAATTCGGTCCCGGCACCTATACGCTGACGACCCAGACGCTGCCGATCCTGACCTACCTGAAAAACTGGGACAAGGCGTTTGAATCGCCGTTCAAGTCGGATGTGTACTTCCTGTCGATGCGCGAATTCACCGACATGAAATGGGGCACGCCACAGCCCATCACCATCCGCGACAAGGAATTCGGTGCGCTGCGTATCCGCGCCTTCGGCAATTATTCGTTCAAGATCGGCGATGTGGAGACGTTCTGGACGAAACTGTCCGGCGCCGCCGAAGTCTATACGGTCGACCAGATCGAAGGCCAGCTGCGCACGGCGATCATCGCCTCCATCTCCAGCTATCTTGCCAAATCCGGCATCGCGTTTATCGACATGGCGGCAAGCCAGCTCGATTTCTCGACCAAGCTGGAAGAAGCTGTCGCGCCCGTGCTGAAGAACTACGGGCTGGAGCTGAAATCCTTCTGGGTGCAGAGCATATCGCTGCCCGAAGAAATGGAAAAGCAGCTGGACAAGCTGTCCTCCATGGGCATGTTTGCCGACCTTAAAAAATACGCGACGTTCCAGTCGGCCGACAGCATTTCGGTTGCGGCCGCCAACCCCGGCGGCGTTGCAGGGGCGGGTGCCGGTATCGGGGCCGGCATGGCGATGGGCAATATGATGATGCAATCGCTGGGCCAGGGCGGCGGTGCGGCTGCGCCTGCCGAAGATCCGCTCGCGATGCTCGAAAAGCTGGGCGAGCTGCAGAAAAAAGGCGTGCTGACGCAGGCCGAATTTGATGCCAAAAAGGCGGAATTGCTGGCCAAAATTAAATAAGTAGTACCGCCCCCGTGAAAAAATACCCCTGCCCATCCTGCGGCGCGGAAATCCCTTTCCGCACCAGCATCGCCTCCCACGGCGTGTGCCCCTATTGCCGCACCATGGTCGTGCGCGACGACGATGCCTTGCGCAAGACCGGCGAGATGGCGCAGATACCCGACGACATGAGCCCGTTGCAGCTGGGCACCGAAGGCACATTCCAGGGCGTGCGCTTCGGCATCGCCGGGCGCATGAAAATCGGCTACGAAGACGGCAGCTGGAACGAATGGTTTATCGTGTCCGACGATGCGCGGCGCGGCTGGCTGGCGGAGGCGCAGGGCTTTTACGCGCCCTGTTTCGAGGTCGAGAACCCTTCCGAAAAAACCCTTCATGCGGTTCAGAAGATGAACGACTGGGCGGGCGGCGATTTGGCTGGCGAAGCATGGATCAAGAACCCCAGCGGCCAGCGCATCATCATCGAAGGCACGACCTATAAGATTGTCGACATCAAGCGCGCCGAATGTATCGCTTCCGAAGGCGAGCTGCCGTTTTCCGCGCCGCAGGGGCGCAAGACCACGACCATAGATTGCATCGCGGGCGACGGTAAATTCGCCTCGATTGATCTGGCCGATGGCCGCGCGCGCGTCTTTACCGGCGCATATGTCACCTGGCCGGAACTGAACTGCCGTTATTACCGCGCGTTCGAGGGCTGGCAGCCATGATTTCACCCGATTTCGGCCCCAACCTGTTCGGCGAAGAGCCGCCCGCCATCAAAAAAACGGCGATGCGCAAATTCAACTGCCCGTCCTGCGGCGGTGAAATCCAGATCCGCGCGCTCGGCCATACGCTGACCGCCGTCTGCGCGCATTGCGGCACGGTCGTCGATGTGGCCGATGAACGGTTGCAGGTCATCACCGACGTCAACACCAAACTGCGCCCCACGCTGCTGGATATCGGCCAGCGCGGAAAATTCGACGGCATTGATTGGGAAGTCATCGGCTATGTGCTGAAAAGCGACCGCACGAAGCAGTATTTCTGGGACGAATACCTGTTGTTCAACCCCTATCACGGCTTCCGTTTTCTGGTGCAGCAGGACGGCCACTGGAATTTCGTGCGTATCGTGAAGCAGGAGTTTGAACGGCTCGGCTTTGTCAGCACCGTCTGGCTGGAGCAGCATTCCTTCGATCCCTTCCTGCGCGACCAGCCGATCGTGCAGTATGTGAAGGGCGAATTTTACTGGCGCGTGCGCAAGGGCGATACCGCCACGACCGAAGATTACGTCAGCCCGCCCTATATGCTGTCGTTCGAAAAAGTGCCCGGCGAGGAAACCGCTTCGCTCTGCGAATACACGCTGCCCGAAACCGTGCGCGACGCCTTCGGATTGAATGTATCCATGCCCGCGCGCAAGGGCGTTGCGCCGAACCAGCCATCGCCGTTTAACCTGAAAGCTACTTTGAAAGTCGCTGCGGCAGCGGCCGCGCTTGCCCTCTTGATCCACGTTACCGATACAGCGTCATCGGCGTCACAGGTGGTGGTGGCGGTGAATGCGACGCATATGCCGGGCGACCAGACGCGCATCTTTACCTCCGAACCCTTTGCAATACCGCGCGCGTCAAACGTGCTGGTGCAGACAGGGGCACAGGTGTCGAATTCATGGGCGGAAATCAACCTGTCCTTCGTCAACGAAGAAACCAAGGAAATTTTCGAGCTGACCGAGGGCATGGAATTCTATTATGGTTCCGATTCCGACGGCCCCTGGCGGGAAGGCAGCCCGAATGCTGATGGCTACCTGTCATCTGTGCCCGCCGGCACCTACCGCATGACCTATGACGTTGAATCCGACACGCTGCAAAAAGGCCAGCCGCAGCCTATCAGCATTCAGGCGAAGCGCGACGTGACGCCGATAGGCAATCTTGCCTGGACGCTGTTCATGCTGCTGCTCTATCCGGGCATCGCGTGGCTGCGGTCGTCGTCGTTTGAAAGCCGTCGCTGGGAAAACAGCGATTTCCCACGCAGCGGGGGCGAGGAGTAATCATGCCTAAAATCTACACAATATTCTGTATCGCGGTGCTGGGGATGTATGGTTACGCCAATGCCCGCGGTATCGTTTACAGCGCATATCTATCCGCCAGCGGCACCGCGCAAAAGGCCGCATCCGCCCGTTATCACAAATAGGAGAAGTACAATGGAAGAATTCGTCAACATGAAATACGTCTATGCTGCGCTCATCTATTCGGGGCTCGGCATCATCATCCTCGGTTTTTCCTTTCTGGTGTTTGATATCGTCACGCCGAAATTCAGCATCTGGAAAGAACTGGTCGAAAAACAGAACGTCGCGATGGCGGTTTTCCTCGCCTCGCTGATGATCTCGATGGCGATCATCATTTCTTCCGCCGTTCACGGCTGATCGCGATGCAGACGCTGCTGCTGATATCGGTGATCGTGATTGCGACCTGCGGGCTTGTGTACGAGCTGATCGCGGGCACGGCCGCCAGTTATTTGCTGGGCGACAGCGTCACGCAATTTTCTACCGTTATCGGCTGCTACCTGTTCGCGATGGGCGCGGGGTCGTGGCTCACCAAATATGTGGAACGCAACCTGATCGGCGTTTTCATCAAGGTGGAAATTTTAGTGGGTGCCATCGGCGGCGCTTCGGCCATGCTGCTGTTCCTGCTGTTCGACCATGTGGCGTCGTTCCGCGTTCTGCTGTACTTCCTCGTGTTTATCATCGGCATGCTGGTGGGCGTTGAAATCCCTTTGCTGCTGCGTATCCTGAAGGACCGCCTGGAATTCCGCGAGCTGGTCAGCCGCGTGCTGGCGCTCGATTATCTCGGCGCGCTGTTTGCCTCCATCCTGTTTCCGCTGGTATTGGTGCCGTATCTGGGGCTGGTGAAATCCAGCTTCCTGTTCGGCATGATGAATGTGGGTGTCGCGGTCTGGGTGATTTACGCGCTGAAGGACGAAGTGCCGTCGCTGGCTGCATCGCGCGCCTCCGCGATCATCGTGCTGGTGCTGCTGACTTTCGGCTTTGTGTATTCCGAACGTATCATGACGATTGCCGAAAGCGGCGCGTATCCGGGTTCGGTCATTTTCTCCCAATCCACGCCGTATCAACGCATCGTCATCACCAAGACGCGGCATGATCTGCGCCTGTTCCTGAATTCCAACCTGCAATTCAGTTCGGTCGATGAGTACCGGTATCACGAGGCGTTGGTGCATCCGGCCCTATCGGCACTGGATAACCCGAAATCGGTTTTGATCTTCGGTGGCGGCGACGGGCTGGCGCTGCGTGAAGTCTTGAAATACCCCTCCGTCGAAAAAGTCGTGATGATCGACCTCGACCCCGCGATGACCGAGCTGTTTTCGCAAAGCGATATCCTGACGCAGCTCAACAACGGCTCGCTGCTGTCCAAAAAACTGGAAATCGTGCACAAGGACGCCTTTATCTGGGTGCGCGAAATGCAGCAGAGCGCGAACCCGCCGCAATTCGATGCCGTCATCAGCGACGTGCCCGACCCGTCCAATTTTTCCATCGGCAAGCTGTATTCCCGCACCTTCTTTTCCGCCCTGAAATCACTCGTGCATGACAAAAGCGTGATCGTGGTGCAAAGCACCTCGCCGCTGGTTGCGCGCAAGGCGTTCTGGTGCGTGAACAACACGTTGCAGGATGCCGGTTTCAAGACCGCGCCGTACCATTTGAATGTCCCGGCCTTCGGCGAATGGGGTTATGTGATCGCCAGCCTGTCGGATTTCACGGTGCCTGAAAAATACCCCGCCGGTTTGAAATACATCACCGCGCGTTCCGCCGCCGATATGTTTTACTTCCCGCCCGATATGGCGCATCTGGACACCAAAATCCAGCGGCTCGACGATCAGGCGCTGGTGCGTTATTTCGACCAGGAATGGTCGGAATACCAGATTTACTAACATGATATTCACGCGCAGGCAGTTGCTGAAATCCGGCGCGGCATTTGCGGCGGCGCTTGGCTTCGGGCGCGTCCGCCACGCGGAGGCGGACGCGCCCGTCACCGGCCAAATCCTTGGCGCATCAGCCAAGATCGGGCACCAGTTGCGCGGCGGTACATTCCCTGCACCCATAACGACGACTGAAAAAGACACCGTCATCATCGGCGGTGGCATTGCGGGGCTTGGGGCCGGATACCGTTTGCTGAATGCGGGCGTCACCGATTTCACCATCCTTGAACTTGAACAAGATACCGGCGGCAACGCCCAGAGCGGCAAAAACAATGTTTCCGCCTATCCTTGGGGCGCGCATTATGTGCCGCTGTTGACCGATGAATGCAGGGCGGTAAAAAAACTGTTCCGCGACTTCGGCATCATCACGGGCGAAGATGACAAAGGGCGTGCGATTTATAACGAATACTACCTCTGCTCCGATCCGCATGAACGGCTCTATATGTTTGGCCGCTGGCAGGAAGGCCTTGTACCGCAAGCGGGCGCAACCGATGAAGACCGCCGCCAGTATGATGCGTTCTTTAAACAGGTCGAAGGATTGCGCAATGTGCGGGGCAAGGATGGCAGGAAACTGTTCGCCATCCCCGTCGATGACAGTTCGCAGGATGCCGATTGGCTCGCGCTCGATGCCCTCACGATGCGCGAATGGATGCTGCGCGAAGGCTACACCTCGAAATACCTGCAATGGCATGTCGATTACGGCTGCCGCGACGATTATGGCGTGACGCTGGATGATACATCCGCATGGGCGGGCATCCATTATTTTGCGGGACGGTCGGGCGTGGCCGCCAATACCGACGACAGCAATTTCGTTACATGGCCCGACGGTAACGGCTTTATCGCCAAAAAACTCGCCGCACCGCTTGCCGGGAACATCACGACACAGGCTTTGGTGTTCGCGGTGAAGCGCGAGGGCGAGCATGTGGCCGTCGATTACCTCGACCAGAAAACCGGCACCGCGCACCGCATTTCCGCCCGCACGGTCATCATGGCAACGCCGCAATTCGTGTCGGCGCGGTTGCTGCCCGAAATCGCATCGGATAATTTCAGCTATGCGCCTTGGGCGGTTGCCAATATCACCGTCACCCGCATGCCCGAAGGCACAGGGGCGGAGCTGGCATGGGATAACATGGTTTTCGACAGCAAATTGCTGGGCTACGTCGTGGCGACGCATCAGGGGCTGGAAACCAATCCCCGCAAAACCGTGCTCACTTATTACTGGCCGCTCAGCCACCTGCCGCCGAAACAGGCGCGGGAGGAAGCGCTGGCGCGTTCATACGAGCAATGGCGCGATATTTTCCTCGGCGAATTGCTGGCGGTGCATCCGGAATTGAAGGGCTTCGTCAAATCGCTGGATGTCTGGATCTGGGGGCATGCCATGGTGCGCCCCTTGAAGGGATTTATGTGGGGCGATGCGCGCCGCAATATGCTGAAGCAAACGCCACCCGTTTTCTACGCCCATTCCGATATGAGCGGCATCTCGATTTTCGAGGAAGCCTATACCCATGGTGTCCGCGCCGCCGAAAATACGCTGGTGCATCTGGGCCGCGCGTTCGCAACGGAGCTGTAAGTCATGAAAAAACAGCCCTGGATCGCCTCCGCGCCGCTCGACCTCGGCTTTATCATCGGCCCTGCCTTTGCCGTGACGGCGGTAGTCGTGCTGTTCCGCGACAAGCTGGCGATGGTCGAGGGCACGCCGCCATGGTTGTGGCTGCTGTTGGTGGTAGGCGTGGATGTCAGCCATGTTTACAGCACGCTGTTCCGCACGTATCTGGACCGCGAGGAATTGAAAAAGCGTCTGGCGCTGTACACCCTCGCGCCGCTGCTGGCCTGGGTGGGCGGAGCGATGCTGTACAGCATCGATGCCATCGTATTCTGGCGCGTGCTGGCTTATCTGGCGGTATTCCATTTCATGCGCCAGCAATACGGCTTCATGATGATCTATTCCCGCGCCGAACGCGACCGCCCGGAATGGACGCGCAAAATGGATCAAGCCGTCATTTACCTCGCAACGCTGTTCCCGCTTGTCTACTGGCATGTACATCACCGCGCCTTCAACTGGTTCGTGGCGGGTGATTTTTTCAAGCTGGACATGCCGGAACTGGGAAATGTCGCGGGCGGCATTTTTTGCATTGTATTACTCGCCTATATTGCCAAGGAAATACGTTTTTCCGTCGCCGAAAAAAATGTGAACCTGCCGAAACACCTGCTGTTGCTGGGTACCGCCCTTTCATGGAGTGTGGGGATTGTGGTGTTTAACAGCGATCTGGCCTTTACAGCGACCAATGTGATTGCGCATGGCATCCCCTATATCGCGCTGATCTGGATTTTCGGGCGCAACCAGCGTGATTTGGAAAAAAACCCTTATGTGCAGCCGCGTATCGCAGGCCTGTTCCGGTGGAAATTTGCGCCTATATTTATCCTCGTGCTGTTCATGCTCGCTTTCGTCGAGGAAGGGCTGTGGGATGGCCTTGTGTGGCGCGAGCACGGCAGCATTTTCGCGGCGTTTCGCATGTTGCCGCAGGCGGTTTCGGAGGATATTATGGTCTGGCTGATTCCCCTGCTGGCCCTGCCGCAGGCGGTGCATTACATCCTCGACGCGTTTATCTGGAAGCATGACCTGAAGGATTCGGAATGGAAAAAGATATTGTTCTTTCAAAAATCAAAGGCGGGCTGAAAAAAGACGGGCTTGCCGGTGATTTCGTGGCGCCCGGCATGCACCTGCTGATCGATTTCTGGGGCTGTGCCAATATGCAGGATGAACACGGTATCGGACAGGCATTGCGCCGCGCGGCGGCCGATGCTGGCGCGACCGTGCTGGATGTGCACCTGCACAGCTTTGGCGAACAATCGGGCATCACCGGCGTTGCGACGCTGGCGGAATCGCATATCAGTATCCATACCTGGCCGGAAATCGATTATGTCGCGCTCGACGTTTTTGTGTGCGGCAGCTGCAATGCGTACAAGGCGCTCGATGCACTGGTCGATTATTTCCAGCCCGCGCGCCAGCAACTGACCGCGCATGAACGCGGCGTGCCGAACGCAGCGGAAGCGCGGGCGATCGCATGACCGGGGAAACGCAGAAGGAGGCGCCGCATGCCTGCTGCGGCGGACATAGCCATTCAAAACCCAAACCCCATGCGCCAATGATGGTGCCGGTGGGCGTCGACGTCAAAACGTCCTATATCTGTCCCATGTGCCCGGGTGTGCGCAGCGCCGTGCCCGCATCATGCCCTATTTGTGGCATGGCTCTGGAACCCGAATTTGTCACGGCGGATACGGGGCCGAACCAAGAACAGGAATATATGCGACGCCGTTTCTGGGGCGCAGCCGTTTTAACCGCCCCCGTTTTCGCCATCGAAATGTCGCGCCATTTCGGCCATAACGCCGATTTTATGTCGGACGTATTCGTGATGCGGCTGCAAATGGCCTTTGCGACTCCCGTCGTGCTTTGGGCGGGCTGGCCGTTTTTCCAGCGTGGCTGGCAATCCATCCGCACCGGCAACCTGAACATGTTCACGTTGATCGCTATCGGTACGGGCGTTGCATGGCTTTACAGCATGGTCGCCACCCTGCTTCCGTCTGTTTTCCCCGAAGGCTTTAAAGGTGAACATGGCCTGGCGGTTTATTTTGAATCCGCCGCCGTCATCACCACGCTGGCATTGCTGGGGCAGGTGCTGGAATTGCGCGCGCGCGACAAGACGGGCAGCGCTATCCGGGAATTGCTCAAGCTTGCACCGAAAACCGCCCGCGTGGTGCGCGACGGTGCGGAAACCGAAATCAGGCTGGAGGATATCGCTGTCGGCGATCACCTGCGTGTGCGTCCCGGCGAACGCGTACCGGTCGATGGCGTGATTGTGGATGGCGCAAGCCATCTGGACGAATCCATGCTGACCGGTGAGGCGATGCCGGTTGCAAAATCCTCCGGGGATAGCGTCACAGGCGGCACGTACAACCGCGAAGGCAGCTTTATTTTCCACGCTGAAAAAGTCGGCCGCGATACCATGTTGTCGCGGATTGTGCAGATGGTCTCCGAAGCGCAGCGCAGCCGCGCGCCGATCCAGCGTCTGGCCGATAAATTCGCCGGATGGTTCGTGCCTGCGGTCGTGACTGTCGCTATCATCAGCTTTACTTACTGGTCGCTGTTCGGCCCCGCGCCGGCGATGGCTTACGGGCTCCTCTGTGCTGTTTCCGTGCTCATCATCGCCTGTCCCTGCGCGCTCGGCCTCGCAACGCCGATGTCGGTCATGACGGGCATCGGGCGTGGCGCGGCGGCGGGTGTGCTGGTGCGCAACGCCGAGGCGCTCGAGATGCTCGAAAAGGCGGATGTGCTGGTGATTGATAAAACCGGTACGCTGACGACGGGCAAACCCGTCGTCACGGCGCTGGTGGCGGCGCCCGGCTATAACGAAACAATCCTGCTGTCCCTCGCGGCATCGCTGGAACAGGGGAGCGAACACCCGATCGCGCAGGCGATTGTGGCGGCGGCTGCCGAAAAAAATCTGGCGCAGCCCACGGTCACCTCATTCACCGCCATCCCCGGCCGCGGCGTCTGCGGCGATTGGGATGACGAAGAAGTAATGCTGGGAAATGCGGGACTGGTCGATGGCATCGATTTCTCCGCGCTTGCACCGCAGGCGGACGCGTTGCAGGCAGACGGCGCGACCGTCGTCTATCTGGCGGCGCATGGCAAAGCCGTTGGCATCATCGCGGTCAGCGACACAATCAAGCCCAATGCCGCCGATACCATCCGTCAGCTGAAAATGCAGAATTTGCGTATCGTCATGATGACCGGCGATGCGCAGGGTTCCGCCGACGCGGTGGCGAAGCAAGCTGGTATCTCGGAAGTTTTCGCAGGCGTGCTGCCGCACGACAAGGCGCGCGTGGTGAAGGATTTGCAAAAACAGGGACGCATTGTGGCCATGGCGGGCGACGGCATCAACGATGCGCCCGCGCTGGCGCAGGCCGATATCGGCATCGCGATGGGCACGGGCGCGGATATCGCGCTGCAGAGCGCGGGCATCACGCTGCTGCATGGCGACCTGTCGGGCATTTTGCGTGCGCGCAACCTGTCAAAGGCGACCTTGCGCAATATCCGCCAGAACCTGTTTTTCGCCTTCGTCTATAACGCGGCGGGCGTGCCGATTGCGGCGGGCATCCTGTACCCGTTCTTCCACATCCTTCTCACCCCCATCCATGCGGCGGCGGCGATGAGCCTGAGTTCGTTGTCGGTGATTCTCAACGCTTTACGGCTGCGGCGCGCGAAAATCTGAAAATTTGCCTGTCACAAGCGTCACATTCGCGTTATGGCACCCGCGATTTTGAAAAAAGTTTTTTTCGCGCAAACCTTTCGCGGGATTCAGGAAACACCTGTCGCAAACGCGTTGTCACAATAAATTACCTTGAATCCTGAGGTCAAAGTTGAGACAATTTCCATAGGCTCAAGAAGTGTGCACGATCCCGGCCCTCACGAAAAAAGCACAGCAAATCCGGCACCGGATTCGTTTTTCGTAAATTTGAAATTTAATAAACCACCCGCTTAGTCTTGCCTTTTCCATGCCGCAGGCTAGGATTCATTATACAAGAAAAGTAAACATAACAATCCAACGTGAGGCACAAGAATGTCTGCAACGCCCCCCGACCTGTCGGCTAACCCCCTCGTCAACGCGCCGTCCTATCCCTATGGCGCGCCACCGCTCGATATCATCAAGACCGAGCATTTCCTGCCCGCGCTCACCCATTACATGGAAGAGGCAAAACAGCAGGTTGCGGACATCAAGAACAACCGCGCCCCCGCCACCTTCAAGAACACGATCGAGGCGCTTGAATTCGCGGGCCGCAACCTTGGCCGCGTATCGACCATTTTCGGCAACCTTGCCGGCGCGAATGCCGACGACACGCTGCGCGCCATCGAAACGCAAGTATCCGTCATGAGCGTGCAGCACGCGAACGACATCATGCTGGATGCCGATTTGTTCAAGCGCGTGAAGGCCGTGTACGATGACCGCGCGAACCTGAAACTGACCCCCGAACAATCGATGCTGTTGAGCGAAACCTACAAGGGTTTCGTGCGCAGCGGCGCGAACCTTGACGAAGCAAAGAAAACCGAATTGCGCGCGGTCGAGGAAAAGCTGGCGGAGCTGTCGACCACGTTCAAGAACAACACGGTCAAGGGCACGGACGCCTGGGAAAAAGTGATCGACGACGAAAAAGACCTGATCGGCCTGCCCGACCGCGTGAAGGCGATGTACAAGGATTACGCGGATGAAAAGGGCCTGACCGGCAAATGGCTGATCAAGCTGTCGCCGCCGCCCATCGACATCGCGGAATACAGCGAAAACCGCGCACTTCGCGAAGAAGTGCACAAGGCGCGCACGAATGTCGCTTTCGGCGGCCCGTTCGACAACCGCCAGGTCGTGCTGGATATGGTGGCGGCACGCCAGAAAAAGGCGGAGCTGCTGGGTTTCAACAGCTATGCCGCTTTCGTGCTCGACGACCGCATGGCGAAGAACCCGAAAACGGTCATGGATTTCCTCGACCGCAACGCGGCTGTTTACAAACCCGCCGCCGAAGATTTCGTGAAAAAAGTCACCGATTACGCGCAGAAAACAGACGGCATCACCGACCTGAAGCCGTGGGACATGGGCTTTTACAGCCGCAAGCTGAAGGAAGAAACCTTCCAGCTGAACATGGAAGAGCTGCGCCCCTATTTCGACCTTGAACAGGTGCTGGAAGGCCTGCGCAAGCACGCCGAAAATTTGTTCAACATCAACATGACGATCACGACGGGCAAATACCCTGTCTATCATCCCGATGTGAAGGTGTATGAAGTCACCGACAAATCGACCGGCGAAATGATCGGGTTGTTTTATGGCGACTTCTATGCGCGTCCGGGGCTCAAGAGCAACGGCGCATGGATGAGCACATTCCGCAACCGCGGGCTGAACGAGGAAGGCGAGAACGAATTCTCCATCGTCACCAACACCTGCAACTTCGCAAAACCGACGCCGGAACATGCGACGCTGCTGTCGATTGACGAAGTGCGCACCGTATTCCACGAATTCGGCCACGGCCTGCACGCGCTGCTGGCGAAGGGCGATTACCAGTCGCTGACCGGCACGAACGTGAAATGGGATTTCGTGGAGCTGCCGTCGCAGCTGCAGGAAAACTGGGCGAAGAAAAAAGAAACGCTGGATACGTTTGCGAAACATCCCGAAACGCAATTGCTGCTGCCCGCGGATGTCATCCAGAAAATCAACGACATGGAAAATTTCGACGCGGGTTACATGGGCCTGCGCCAGACATTCTTCGGCAAGCTGGACATGAAATGGCATACGACCGACGCCAAGACGATCAAGGATGTCGAGGCGTTCGAGGATTCCGTGATCGGCGAATCCTGGGTGTTCCCGCGCGAATACGGCGTCGGCACCCAATCGACCAGCTTCGGCCACCTGTTCGGCGGCGGTTATGCGGCCGGTTACTACAGCTATAAATGGGCGGAGGCGCTGGAGGCGGATGTCTTCTCGGAATTCGAGAAGAAGGGCCTGTACCACCGCGAAAGCGCCGACAAGCTGAAGGAACACATTTACGGCCGCGGCGGTACCGCCGATCCGGCCGAGCTGTTCCATGCGATGATGGGCCGCGAACTGGATCCGGATGCGCTGTTCCGCAGGGAGGGGCTACTGCCAGAAAACGGCCTAAAAAAGCCGGCTAACGGCAACGAGCCCAAAAAGGCCGTGCCGCCCGCCGCCAGCCGCAACAACAAGATCGGCCCGAAATTCGGCACCTGATCTGTTAAGCTTCAAACATAAAAAAACGGCGCTGAGACATCAGCGCCGTTTTTTTTGAAACTTTGCTTTTTAATCCGTCGCGCGGGAGCAGCATTCAGCTTCCTTCGACAGCAGATAATCCTGCTGTTCGGGCACGCGGGAAATGCGCTTGAGCAAAATGGATGCCGAGCGGGTGGAGAGGCGCGATGCGGTGATGCGCGTTTCTTTGGAATCTTTATCTGCGCGGGCGGCTGTTGCGGATGAGGTCATGAAGTGCCTGCCTTTCTTTTTTCAATTTTTGCGTAGAGGTAAAAGAATAAACCGGATCGCCTTTTTTGTCTGCCGTTGATGCGGCGGATTCTTATAACATTGTTGCGTATTCGCGGAATTTTTGCCTGAATCAACGATGATGCGTTGCAGCAGTTACTTATGCCGCACTGTTGCGCAAATGTTCGAGAATGAATTGTTGCGTTGCGTCATCGGCAAGCGCGGGCACATGTCCCGCACCCGGCACAACATGGATTTTCGCATCAGGGCGCAGCGTTTTGAAATCGCCGATCTCGTGTTGCGTGCAAAGATCGGACACGCTGCCAGCGATCAATGCGACGGGGCAGGGGATCAACGGCAATGCGGCGGCGAAATCGACATCGGCCTGTAAATCCACCAGCGCGCGGCGCACCAGTTTCGGGTCGTAATGATAAATGTAACCGTTCGGCGCTTCGCGCAACTGGTGCTGCGCGTAATGGCTCCACACTTCCGCCGGCACAGGGCCAAGCGGCAGGTTCTGGCGCAGCACGGTTTCGTATTGCGTGCGGTCGGCAAACACCGGCAGCGTCTCGCTCAAATATCCGGTGATGCGCTTCAACGCCGTGCCGTTGGGCTTGTGCGTGATGTCGTTCAGCGTGAGGGATTTGAAAAATCCCGCATCGCCCTTGAACGCCATGATCATCGCAATCAACCCGCCCATGGACGTGCCCAGCCAATGCACGCGCGGAAGGTTCATCTGTTCAAGGAAGGCCTTGAAAATATCGGCATAGACCAGCACCGAATAATCGTCGGGGTTTTCGAGCCAGTCGCTGCCGCCGCGTCCCGGCGCATCGACGGAAAAAACGTCGTAGCCATGTTGCGCCAGAAACGCGCCGATATAATCCGCATCCCGTTTCTGCCGCGTCAACCCGTGGACGGTGACGACCGTATCAACCGGTTTTCCCTCGGGCCGGAAGCGCGCATAGGCGAGGGTGATGTCGCGTTCCTGATATGCGGCGCGCAAGGTGACAGTCGAAAGTTCAGGATTTTGTATATCGCGCTGCAGCAAGGAATTTACTCCGTTAAGATCAACCGCCATTTGTAGCTAAACTCAAAAAACACAAGCTTGCCACGACAAACGCGGCGTTTATGGAATAACGCTTTAGAAAGTTATTAACCGCCGCACAGCATAATCAGTATCATGAATGCAGGGAGATTTTCAGCATGAAACATCGTATTGCCTCTTTCGTAATTCTTTCCGCCGCCCTTATTTCCGGCCGCGCAGATGCCGCGGGTTTTTATTTGCAGGAACAAAGCGTCAGCCAGCAGGGTAGCGCCTTTGCGGGCGCGGTTGCGAACCCCGAAGACGCATCGACCGTCTTCTTCAACCCCGCCGGCATGACGCAGCTGGCAACACCGTCAGTTTCCGCCGGCGTCAGCGTTCTGGTGCCGAAAACAGAAATTCGCAACACAGGTTCGACCGCGGGCCCCACGGCGGGCGCGGCGGCAGCCTATGCCGGATCGCAGGGCGGCAACCCGTTTGACCCTACGCCGGTGCCCAGTTTCTACGGCGTTTATCCGCTGGATAACGGCAAAGTCTGGCTCGGCCTTGGCGTCAGCTCGCCGTTCGGCCTTGCGAATGATTACGGTCAGGACTGGTTTGGCCGTTACGATTCCACGAAAAGCGAATTGCTCAGCATTAACGTGGCGCCTGTGATCGCGTATAAGTTCAACGATAAACTCTCTATCGGCGGCGGCCCGAACATCCAGTACGTAAAGGCGCGCCTTGAAAACGCGCTGCCCTGCCCGACAGCGATTTGCGCCGGCGCGGCATTTACAACCGGCACCGACGGCTTATCGGTTTTAAAAGGGGACAGCTACGGTTTCGGCTTCAACATCGGCGCGATGTACGCAGTGAACGATAAAACGCAAATCGGTGTGCATTACCGCTCGAAAATGAACCAGACTGTAGATGGTGAAGTGGATGTGTCCGGTTTGCTGGGCCCACTCGCGGCACAGAACGGCGTGCGTTTTGCCGAGGCTGAACTGAAACAGCCCGATACTGCCAGTATCGGCTTCGCGCATAAATATGACGACCGCCTGACCATCCTTGGCAGCGCCAACTGGTTCGGCTGGCGCAACTTCGATGAAATCCGCGTTGAGTTCGATGCGGGCGGCGCCGACAGCGTAACCGCCGAGAACTTTGATAACAGCTATTCGCTGGCTCTCGGCGCGAAATGGAAACAGAACGACGAATGGACGTTCCGCGGCGGTGTGCAGTTCGACCAGACGCCCACCACGCTGCCCGACCGCAGCACGCGCACGCCCGACGGCGACCGGTACTGGCTGTCGATGGGTGCGACCTATAACGTGAGTGACCGTCTCTCGCTCGACCTTGCGGCGTCGCACCTGTTCATCACTGATGGCGATATCGCGCTGAGCAAACGCTTCTATGCCGGATCTGCGGTGGATACGACCGTGAATGTGAACGGCAAGGCGGAAAGCAGTGTCGAAATCTTCTCCCTGCAGGCAAACTGGAAATTCTAGAATATGGCGACCAGCATACCCATGCGCTTTGTCAATGGCTGGCGCAACGTCAAGGGCCGCTGGGATCTGCTGCTGTTCCTGGCGAAATGGGACCCTGATTACCGCAAGGATGTCATCATCACCTTCCTTGCCTATTTCCTGCTAATTTATTCCGCGCTGACTTGGAACACCTATTACGACTGGATCGCGATGGCGGTCGAGGCCGCGATTATCATCGTGCAGGTCGGCGGTGAAATGTCGATCCTGCCTGCCGATTACCGCCCGTCGCATGGCGGGGTGAGATATACGGTCCAGCCCAGCACGCATATTGCGTATGAAGAACTCAGCTTCCTGATGTCCGGCGTGCACCCGGCGGAGCAGGAGGAGGCGCTGGGGTTCGGCAACCCGATCGCGCCTCTGGGCATGTGTCGCGAAAGCCCGCTGGTCAGCAACCATGTCGATGACGTTTTGATGACGCGCGCCAGCCTGCCCTTTACGATTGATCCCGGCGAGGCGAACCATATCCGGTCGCGGCACCAGTTGAGATACATCGCCATCCGTGTTGCGAACAAAAAACAGCACACGACCAACGGCGCGAAACTGGCGATGTACGACATGGCGGATGCGCTGGTGGGCGACAGGCCTGTCACGATGCGCAAATCCTATTACTTCGATGCGCTGCTGACGGCAGAGGCCTTCCGCAGCCGCATCTTCCGCAACAACATCAAGGGGGAGAAGGAAGTCTATACCGACATGACCACCTATTTCCCCGTCAAGGAAGAGGTGATCGACGGGCAGGACGCCGTGCGGTTTTTGCCGGACCTTTACAAAAACGTCTCGGGTCATATCGGCATCACGACGCTGCTGGTGACGGAAAACAACCGCGTCGTCATGCTGCATCAGGGGTCGACCAAGGCCATCGGCGCGCATACGGTGACGCTGGGCGGTTCGGGCTCGATGAATTTCGCGGATATGGATGTGGTGAAGCGGCCCGATGATTTGCGCGCCGGCATCGCCTATGCCATGGCGCGCGAGATGTGCGAAGAAACCGGCATGCTGAAATGGTTTCCATCGGTGCAGCAAAACACGATGGTCACCGGTTTCTTCCGCTGGATCGACCGCTGCGGCAAGCCGGAATTCGTCGGCCTGACGCGCGCCGGCGATGTGCCGTTTTCAAAACAGCAGGCAATCGACAGCGACGAAGTGGTGAAATATGACGAAGTGCCCGTCACGCTGCATACGATGGAAGATTTCCACAAGGTGCTGGCATGGCTGCGCGAGAACAAGATAAACGTCGCGCTGTCGTCGCTGATGGCGCTGCACCGCATGACCGTGATTGCGGGCTATGCGGGGGCGGGGGCAAGCGATACGCAACGCCTTGTCCATGAACGCGTTTCCGCCTTCCTGTTCGGCCCGCTTGCTTACCTTGACAACAATGTCGCCAAACCCTATTCTCTGGAAAACAAAAAGGCCTGATTTCAATACAGGCACTTGGAGGGGTTTATGGCGCAGGACAAGGGTGTCCTTCTTATTTTCGATCTGGTTTCCACGCTCACCGATGCGGGCCCGCGCTATGTGCAGGCCTTCCTTGACGTGACCGAAAAGGCGGGCTTCGGCCGCCCCGATCCGGCTGCCGTCATGGACATGCTGGGCAACAAGAACTTAAGCGAAATCACCGATACATTTGCAGGCGGCATGGACGCCACGGCCAAGAAGGAATTCATGGCCGAATGCAACAATGCCTGCGACATTCTGCTCCGCAAGCCGGATTGGAAAGAACGCCTGTTCCCCAATGTGCGTGAAGCCATAGAATCCCTGCATCTGCGCGGCATTACGCTTGGCATCTATACCGGCACGCGCGAAGACGCGATGGCGGCGCAGCTGAAATATCACGGCATCGAGGGGTTGTTTAACGCAGCTTACCTGCGCGGCAAAAATAACGAACGCGATGCCGGCAAGAAAAACACGGATCTCAAGGCCGAACAGCTGCAGTCGATTGTGGAAGAATTCCGCCGCGCGCAGGGCAACGCCTCTGCCCCTGTCATCGTGATTGGCGATTCCGAAGCCGATGCGAAGGCGGCGGAAAAAGACGGGCTTTATTTCGTCGGTTTTGCAACCGATGACGCGAAAAAGGCCGCGCTGCAAAATGCGGGCGTCACCGCGATTGTGACCGATTTCGGCGATGTGCCGGACTTGGTCGACCGCCTGATCCGCCCCCCTGCCAACGACAGCCACCCCCGCCCCGGAATTGGAAGAAAATTTCAACCCTAACCCATTGGGGGAAAACGGTATAATCGGCGTTGACAGGAACTCCCTGCAACGGTACTATTTTACATATCTTTAAAAACCGAGACAGTGGAGGCTACAGCATGGCGAAAGCCCTGAGTTTACCCAATGGCGTGCGCGTCGTCACCGAACAGCGCCCCGGCACCGGCACAGTTGCCATGCAGATTTACCTCAGGTCAGGCGGCGTCGATGAAGCGCCTGACGAAAGCGGCCTCACCAACCTGATGCAGGAAGCGGCGCAGACCGGCACCACCACCCGCACCCGCAACCAGATCGCGGATGACGCCGAAACCAAGGGCAGCCCCATCCAGAGCTTCACGAACATGGAAGTCACCATGTTCAAGACCAAGGCGCTCGCGCGTAACGCGGGTGATGCCTTCGGCGTATTGGCCGATGTTATATTGAATCCGGTTTTCGATGCCGCCGAACTGGAGCAGGTCAAGGAACAGATCGTCCAGAGCCTGCTGCAGCAGAAAAAATCCCCAGCCGCCGCTGCCACCAACAAATTCATGGAAACCGCCTTCGCCGGACAGAGCATGGGTCAAAGCACGCAGGGCACGCCGGAACTGGTTGAATCCTACACGCCAGCGCAGCTGAAGCAAAAACACGCCGAGCTGCTGTCGCGCCCGGGGGATATCATCGTGTCCTTCACGGGGGATATCGATCCCGCGACCGCCGAAAAACTGGTCGCCGATACCTTTGGCAAATTGCAGGGCGGCGCGAAACCCGCCACGCCCAAGGCGACATTTACCGCAGGCGAATATCGCGAAGACAACGACAGCAACCAGGTAAACGTCAATTTGGGCTTCCGCGCGCCCGACGGAAATGATTCAGACCGTTATGCGATGATGTTGTTCAAATCTGTGCTGGCGGGCGGTATGTCGTCGCCGCTGTTTCAGGAACTGCGCGTGAAACGCGGCCTTGTTTACACGCCGCGCGCGACCTACGGGCAGTATGATAACGCCGGTTACTTCTCTATCGACAACGGCACCGGCCCCGGCAAAGCCGGCGAGCTGGTGACGGCGGTGATCGAATTGCTGGGCACGGTCGCCCGCGACGGTTTTGCGCAAAAAGACATCGATCAGGCGCGTGACCGCTTTATCCGCGCCGTGCGCAACAGCACTGAAACGGCCGATTCCGCAGCAGGATACAACGCCAATCAGGTCATGAAATTCGGTGCCGTGCTGGGGCCGGATGACCTGGAGAAAAACCTGAAATCCGTGACTGCCGACGATTTGCGCCGGATTGCGGGTCAGATGCTCAAGGATGGCGATTTTGTGCTCGCCGCTGTCGGCCCGCAGGCGACGTTGCCCACCAGTGCCGAATTGAAAAAACTGATGCAGGATCAGGTTGCGGGCATCGATATCCCGGAAAAAGCACCTGCTGCGCCCGCCGTTGCTGCCACGTTCAACGCACTTGCCAAATCATCCGACAGCTATGGCGCGCCGCAGGTAACCGTGCTGCCGAACGGGCTCAAGGTCATTACGGTTGAACGCCCGGGCCCATTGTCGATTGGTGGCTGGGTGGGTGCGGGATCCGACCATGAAACCCCTGAACTGGCGGGTGCGACGCACCTGAACGAACACATGATGTTCCGCGGCACGCCGTCTTATCCGTCCGGCACGATTGATAAAATCGTCGAAGGTGAGATGGGCGGCGGATTGAACGCCTATACCTCGAACGATAAAACGGTTTATTACTTCTATTCCCTGCTGCCCGCTCACCTGCAGAAATCGGTCGATATCATCGGCGAGATGATTTTTCAGGCCGACATCAAGCAGACAGAGCTGACCGGCACGCCCACCACGCGCCCTGACGGCACCATCGACCCCGGCAAGGGCGAAATCGAAGCCGTGATCGAGGAATTGAAAATGGGCCGCGACAAGCCGGGCCGCATCGCCTACCAGCAAATGATGGCGCAGGCCTATGCCGGATCAACCCATGGCGAAACCGTGATCGGCACCGAACCCGTGCTGCGCGCCATGACCGCCGATATGCTGCGCGATTACCGCGATGAATTCTATTCGCCCAATAACGTGATTTTCGGCGCCGCCGGCCCCGTGAAGCACGATGATTTCGTGAAATTGATCGAGGCAAAATTCGGCCATCTGCAGCCCACCGCTTTCCCGCCGCTTGATGTGCCCGCCTATAAGGGCGGTACAGCGGCGGAGGAACACAAGGCCGCGCAGCTAGCGACCGTGTTGCTGGCGGCAGACAGCGTTGATACCGCGCATCCGGACAATTTTGCCTATGACGCGCTGGGGCTTATCCTGGGCGGCGGTTATTCGTCGCGCCTTGCCAAGGGTGTGGTGAACAGCCAGCTGGCGCTGGCGGCAAGCGCAGGCAACTCCAACTACCGCAATGCGGGTGCCTTTATGTTTCAGGCGACAACCGCGCCCGAAAACGTAAAACCCCTGATGCGCGAATTGTACGCCGAGCTGCGCCGTCTGCCGGGTGATGTGACACAGGCCGAACTCGACAAGGCCAAGAGCATGCTGGAATTATCCGTGCGCGGCGGCTACGAAGAAAACAACGACATCATCGACGCTTATGCCGTCGACCTGCAATCATCGGGCAAGCTGGTGACGGAGGACGATAAAATCAAGGCGATCAACGCCCTGACTCTGGACGATATCCGCCGCGTGGCGGCACAGGTGCTGGCGTCGAACCCTACCGCATCCATGATCGTGCCGCCCGGCACCGACCCGAAACTGCTGCCGACCCATGCCGAAGTGGTCGCCATGCGTGACGACAAGGACTGGCAGAAACCGGCCAACACCAAAAAGCCGAAACCGCCCCAGGCGGCGTAAAAGCAGGCACTTGCTTTCACTGGCGCAACCGATAAAATGCGGGGGAACAACAGGGTTCCCCCGCATTTTTCATGAAATTACTGTTTCGCGACGTCTGGTCACTGTCATCCCCGTATTGGAAATCTGCGGATCGCAAGATCGCATGGATTTTGCTGGTCGTGATCGTGGCCATGAGCCTGTTCGACGTTTACCTCAGCGTGCTGTTCAATGAATGGAACAATGATTTTTACGATTCATTACAGAACGTCGATAAAAAGGCGTTTTATGACGCGCTGTTCAAGTTTTCGTGGCTGGCGGCATTGTTCATCATCAACGCGGTGTACCGGCTGTACCTGAACCAGATGCTGCAGATACGCTGGCGGCGCTGGATGACCGATCAGTATCTCGACAAATGGCTGGCACGCCAATCCTATTACCGTCTGCAGGTGGCGGGTAATCCAGCGGATAACCCCGACCAGCGTATTGCCGAAGATATCAACCAGTTTATCTCGCTGACGCTCGACCTCACGCTCGGCCTGCTGTCGTCTGTCGTGACGCTGTTTTCATTCCTGTTCATCCTGTGGACACTGTCGGGTGATTTCTCGTTCACCGTTGCAGGACATGCCATCACCATCCCCGGCTATATGGTGTGGTTCGCGCTCGGCTATGCGGTTGCGGGTACTTGGGTCACATCGAAACTGGGCCGCCCCCTGATCTCGCTCAATTTCGACCAGCAGAAATACGAGGCCGATTTCCGCTTCAGCCTGATCCGCCTGCGCGAAAGCGCCGAAAGCATCGCCTTCTATCACGGCGAGGCGCAGGAAAAACAGGGCTTTGCCACACGCTTCGCCCGTGTCTTCGACAATTACTGGCAGATCATGAAGCGTCAGAAAACACTGACATGGTTCACCTCCGGCTATTACCAGATCGCGATCATCTTTCCTTATGTCGTCGCCGCACCCCGCTATTTCGCCACGCAGATCAAGCTGGGCGGGCTGATGCAAACGGCATCGGCGTTCGGGCAGGTGCAGGGCGCTCTGTCCTATATCATCGGTTCATACACCAGCATCGCGACATGGAAATCCGTGATCGCGCGTCTGACCGGCTTCACCGCCAGCATGGAGGCCGTTGCGGCGCAGATGCAGGGCGCGCCCATTCAGGCGGCGGGGCAGGCGGTTTCTGCCGCCAACCTGAATGTCGGGTTGCCGGATGGCCGCCAATTGCTGAAGGGGGTCGATTTTACCGTCGCGGCGGGCGAGGCATTATTGATTCAAGGGGCTTCAGGTAGCGGGAAATCGACGCTGCTGCGCGTGATGTCCGGCCTTTGGCCCTGGGCGTCGGGCGGGGTGTCTATTCCGCAGAATGCCAATGTGCTGTTCACGCCGCAAAAACCCTATCTGCCGCTGGGTACGCTGCGTGATGCGCTCCTGTACCCGAATGTCACGGGCGTATCGGATGATGAACTGAAAGCCGCGCTGGAAACCTGCCGTCTGCCGCACCTTGCATCGCGTCTGGACAACAGCGAAGCATGGTCTCATATCCTGTCGCTGGGCGAACAGCAGCGCGTCGCGTTCCTGCGTGCATTGCTGGTGAAGCCATCGGTGATTTTTCTGGATGAAGCCAGTTCCGCGCTGGATGAAGATGCGGAGGCTTATTTCTACGGGTTGCTGCGGACACATCTGCCGCAATCATCGATCATCAGCGTCGGCCATCGTGGCACGCTGAAGGCACTGCATAACAGTGTGCTCAATCTGGGTGATTTCCTGGCGGCCTAGGGCTCCTGTCACATATCGCGCATCGGCGATTGCCAGCCGTGCTTGAGGTACTCCGCCACTTTTTCGACGTTCAATGGCTTGCGGAGCACACCATCGGCGCGCAGGTCAAGCGCGCGGCGGATACTTTCGTAATTCAGTTCGCCCGACAATATCACAACGGGAATATCTTCCAGAAACTGGTCAGCCTTCAATCGCTCCAGCAGCGCGAGCCCGTTCATGCGTGGCAGGTTGATATCGATGATGATGATGGTCGGCGTCAGGCAGGTGACGCTATGGTCTTCGAAACCCTGTTCGCGCATGTATTTAACCAGATCCTCCCCATCGGCGAAGCAGGTGACTTCCTTCACATAGCCGCTGTTTTCAAGCGTTGTCTTGCTGAAAATGCGGTCATCTTCTTCATCTTCGACCAGCAATACGCGACAGTGGCGTGGGGGCGCAGTGGTTTCGCCGGCCATTTGATCTTTATACTGCATCCCTGTTCTCCTTTAAAAAATTTATCTCGTGCGTCGCAGCGGTATCGTCACCCCTGCCGTGCAGCGCGTCTATGATATTGCGGCGGGATACCGGTTTTTGCAGGAAGGCCTGCGCGCCCGCTGCCAGTGCCGCCCGCATTTTGGCGGCGTCCTGCGTGCCGGACACCACGATAACGGGAATGGCGGAAAATTTCTCTGACGCGCGCAGAAACTCCAGCACACGGATGCCATCTATGCCCGTCATGTGCAGATCCAGCAAGATCATCCGGGGCATATCCTGTGGGCGCGGATGATCGCGGAGGTAGTCAATAAGTCCATTGCCGGTGAAAAAAGTAATAACCGGCGTTTCCCCGAACAGGAAGCCAAGTTCATGGCGCAGGAATTCCTTGTCATCAAGATTGTCGTCGACTACAACAACGGGTTTCGCAGCGTGGTCGATGATTGATGTGGCTCCCGCGACCTTCGGCATAATACTTTCGAAGGGTCGCATAACTTCTATCCTCACTGCGCAGTCAAAACACCGGTCATGAAAATATGCACGTTATATACAGGTTCAGTTTATCACGGGTGCGGTTAACATCCCTTGAACTAACCAATGCATGATATTCAAATACAGCGCAAAATTTATCAAAATTGACAGATCGTTGCGTATTTCGTGTAGCCACGGAACTTTTGACGCACCTGATTGTTTGCCACAGTAAGCGGTGTATTCATTTTATAAGCTATTGTGATAAGGGTATAAATCATGACGATTTTCCAGTCTGCGATCAGTGAAGGCGGCGGATTTCCGGCGTATCCCGATAACGCCGATGCGCTGCGCGCGCTGCAAGAATCAAATCAGGCATTGTCGGGTTTTGCGCATGCCTTATCGCATGACCTGAAGGGCCCGCTTCGCCATATCGCTACCTATAGCCAGATGCTGAATGACATCTACGGCGCGCAACTGGGCGAGCAGGGGCAGAAATTCACCGCGCGGATTGTTGTCAATTCCAACCGCGCCGTCCGGCTCCTCGAAGATTTACTGGCCTATGCGGAGGCGAAGGAAACGCCCGAGGAAAAAACACCTGTTAATCTTAATAAAACACTCGTTGAAATTATCGATACCTTGCAGGACACGGTCTATGAAACGGGCGCGGTCGTGAGCTCATCCGACCTGCCGATCATCACAGCCTTTCCCACGCGCCTGCGGCAGTTGCTGCAAAACCTGATTTTGAATGCGCTCACCTATAAATCGCGCTCTGCGCCTGTCATTAGCATCACGGCAACCGAGCTTGAAAGCGAATATCTGTTTTCGGTGCAGGATAATGGTCCCGGCATCGATCCGCAGTATCAGGCGCAGGTGTTTGAACCGTTCCAGCGGCTGCATTCGCGTGATGATATAGAAGGTTCCGGCCTTGGTCTTGCCATCTGCCGCCGCATCATCGACCTGCATGGCGGCAAATTGTGGGTGGAATCGGAAGGCGGTTCAGGCGCGACGTTCTTCTTTACGCTGCCGAAACAGTGACCGTCGCGCGTGTCGGTCCACGGCTTTCCAGCAATGTCTTCGCGCCGGTGCGTTTTTTCAGCAGTTCCAGGTATCCCCCCATGCGCCCGGTCGTGATGCTGCCACGGTCGGCATAAGTCACCAGTTCGTCCATCTGGTCAATGCAGGTGACGGCAAGTGCGGGGTTAACATTGATGCTGCCCGCCGCGTCGGACAAATCGTCGCGTATGAATGACGCCAGCGTCTCGACCTCCAGCAACGCGTAGCGCAGGTTGCCCTGCCAGTCGTTCAGGACGTTTGTATTGTCATTGATGCCCGCTGCGGGGGGCTCTTTTTCTTCGTTTTCCAGCGGCCCTGCGCCGTGGCGGGTCAGGTAGGCGCGGGTGGCGTAGGTGACGTTCAGGTCTCCGATGCCGCCATCCTGCGCCAGCGCCATGACGTTTTTCAGGCCGGTATTGGAACGTGTCACATGAGGAAAAATCCCGCGCGTCTGGTCGAGCATCAGCCCCTGCGCGCCTTCGAACACGATGCGTTTTTGTGTATCGGCAAGAAATGATGCGCCCGCCTGCCGCGTCGTGTGCAGAAAAAATGCCGTGTCCTCGATAAATTTTCCCACGATGCCGGCCGATGCGACCCGTTCCTGCCATTTTTCGGGCAGGGTGGTAAACCCCAGCGCGGCGAGGCGTTGTGGCAGCCATTCTTTTTGTATCAAGCCCAGCTTGGCGCGCAACGCTGCCGTATCAGCAAGCTCGCCATAAAAAAGGGCGAGGGGCGCGTGCTGGCATCGCTCGATCGTTTCGCCGAAACCCATGCCGCAGCTGCCGTGGCGGCCATTGCCGCGCATGTCTTCCGCGATCTGGTTGATCATCATGTCATAGGGCGTGGTCACGATGGATGCTGCATCGACATGGATTTGCGGCACGCTGCATTTGGGTGACAGCACATCCCATTCCTTGCGGAACAACAGCGGGTTGCAGACGAAATAACGGCTGAGAAATGTTTCCGCGCCGGCAAAACTGCCGCTGCCGATATGGCTGAACACATGGCGTTTGTTATCGGGCGTGACGACGGTATGCCCCGCCTGCGCGCCGCCGTTGAATCGCACGACGACGGCATCCGATTTTGCGGCATAATAATCGGTCATCAGGCCCTTGCCTTCATCCCCGAAATTCGCGCCGATCACGACATCTGCTGTTTTCATCCTGCCCCATATTTTCCGGCATTAAAGCAAATCCCGCCTGCGGTATCAAGCAGGCGGGATTGCCGTGTAAGTGTATCTGTAACTGCGCCTTAGGGTTTCAGCTTGAGTTTCAGGCTCTTCGGCGGCAGGGGGAAGGCGTTGTTGTTGGCGACGCCCGGTTTCATGTGCGAAATCGCGTCCTCCACCACTTTCGCAGTGGGGCCTTGCCAGCTTTTCACCACATCGGCGGGTTCCTTGCCGTTGTGGACTTCCAGCACCGATACCAGCACTTCGGAAAGCTTGTTATAGTCCTTCAGCGAAATGATGTGGTCAGCGGGCAGCACCTTGTTCCAGCTGGCATAGACTTCTTTCTTGTGGCTCAGGGCGTGGTTGCCCTGTTCGACGACCACATGATAGACGTCGTATTTCGCCGACACCATTTTCAGCAGGTCTTTCGTGCTGATATCCGCAGGCACATCGTCGCCCAGGAATTTCTTGATATGGCGCGCCTCCAGAACAGACGGGCATTCTTCGTCGCCGAAGGTGAAGATGATGCCTTTTTTGCCGCGTTTCACGCTATCGATATCGGTCTTGGTCGCCGCGAAATACCAGGGCAGGTTATAGCTTTCAAAGCTGTTGCCTCCGCCGCCTTTTTCTAAATAGATGTCTTTCAGCTGCTCCGCGATGCGGATATCGGCCTCGAACTGCGAGGCCTGCAGCGGTGCGCGGTCGTAATACACGTCGCCCACGCCCATCACCATGATATGGGGATCGGACACCGGCTGTCGGTCGAGGATCGCCTCGACCAGCGTACCGAGGCCTTCGCGCGCCATGCGGTCGGCGATAACGCCCATCGAGCCCGTGACGTCGAGCGCGAGGATGATCGGGGTCGAATTCGGGTTTTTGACGGAATCGCGCGATTCACGGACAGTGACGCCGCGCGGATCCATCGATTGCTTGATGCTGGATTGGTTGAAAATCTGGCTGGTGCTTTTGCCCTTGGTGCTGGTGGCATGCTTGTCCCAGTCGTTATTGTCCCATCTGCCGTATCCCATCGTATGGCCTCCTCGAAGTTGAGAGCTTTATATGCTCATTGTGATGATTTTTTATTCTCTTATAGAGCATAAGTTATACGCGTAGAGAGCATAAGTCAATACGCAGAAAATACGCGCTAAACAAGGGTTTGGGCGGGTTTTAAAAATGGGAAACGCCAGCAAAAGCAGAATCGGGGGGCGATTACATCACCGAGTCGGCGGCTGCAGCTTGATTCCGGCGTCGTTCAGCGCGTTCTGCGCGATGCGGCGTGACCCCCGGGTGGTGTAATGCAGGTTATCCTGTGACCGCTCATCGGCCGGCACGCGGCCCTCGACCGGCGACCATGCGATGTTTTGTGCGGCGGCGGATTTGGAAACGGCATCATTCACGCGGTGCATGGTGGCAATCCATTTTTCAAAGAAGCCTTCATCCGCCCAATGCGACACGCCGCCCGGCACGGGACCGGTATAAGGCGCAGGTGGCGCGGCATGGCCGAGGATGACAGGCGTTGCGCCGTCGTCCTGCACCTTTTTCGCCATGGCGATGATGCGGCTGGCGTAATTGTCGATGGTCTGCTGCGGCTGGCCGATCATGCCTTCGATATCATTGCCGCTCATGCTCATGATGACGGCGGCACCCTGCGGCACATTTTCCAGCGGCAGGGCGGGAATGACGTTATCAAGCCCCGCGCCGTTGCGACCAAGATTGACGACGCGGTTGAACACATTTTTCAGGTTGATGCCGATAAAATTCGCGATTGAATCGCCCCATGTGACGACCGTCACATTATCAATACCGCGCGTCGCGTTCAGGTCCGGCGTGGCGGAGGCTTTGAAATCGGGGTTGATTTTATTTTCCATGATTACCGCCGTATCGCTGCGTCATGCGGTGAGCCGATAAAACCGGGAACGTCATTTGTGCCGATGCTCATCAGCACAACAGCGTCAGGCGGAATATGCGGCAACGGCTGCGGAATATTGGCAATGGCAAGCCCCCACCCGCCGCCGCCGGTCGATAACAGCAACAGGGCACCCGGCAGCACTGTGGCCGCTGCATGCGTAAACGATGCGGATAGGGCATTTTTGCTCATGACAGATTATACCAAAGACATGCCATAAAATAATTAATAGCTATCTAGGGTACTGTAAACGCTTATTTTTCCAGCATTGTCTTGGCAATACGTTCCACTTCGCGCGTCTCGCGGGCCAGGGCGTCGTCGAGGTGTTCAAACAGACCGTCGAGGCGTTTTGCCTCGTTCTTCAACCCGTCCGCCTCGATCTGCGCGGCAAGGGCGCTTGTTTCATAGAGGCCGATCAGCCCCGTGATGCTTTTCAGGTCATGCGCGGCGTCCGACATTTTATCGAGTTTACCTTTTTGCATTTCGGCCTCGACCACGTCCAGCAGCCGTTCCGCTTCCTTGACGTTCGATGCCACCATGCTGCGCATGTAATCAAGCCCCATGCCGTCGCGCAACATGGTCAGCGTTTCGCGCATCGATTTTTTATGTTCCTGCGGTGCCTTGGCGGTATCGCCCTTGGCTGTCCCTGCGACAAGCGCGACCGCGTCATACAGGCTTTTCGGCGAAAACGGTTTCGGCACATGCGCGATCATGCCCGCGTCGTAACATTTTCGCACGAAATCTTCCATGATATTTGCAGTCAGGCCGATGATGGGCAGCGTTTCCAGCTTGCCGCCCAGCTCGCGGATGGCGCGGGTGGTATCCAGGCCATTGCGGCCCGGCATGTTGACGTCCATGAACACCATGTTGAAATCGGTTTCCTGCACGGCCTTGATCGCATCATCGCCATTGCCGACGGCGGTCACGATATGCCCCTTTTGCGTCAGCATTTTCACGACGATGCGCTGGCTGACGGCATTATCCTCGACGACCAGAATATTTTGCGGCGGTGAATCGGGGCCGGTATGGTCGGCATCGGCATCTGCTTCGCCCGCAACGGGGGCGACATAGGGAAGATCGACAAAGAACGTGCTGCCCTTGCCTTCCTCGCTCGTGGCGCCGATCTTGCCGCCCATTAATTCCACCAGTTTCTTGGCAATCGACAGGCCAAGGCCGGAGCCACCGTAGCGGCGCGCAATCGAATTATCGGCCTGCGAAAACGCGCTGAACAGCTTCGTCATGTTTTCTTTGCTGATGCCGATGCCGCTATCCTGTACCTCGATGCGTAATGCCGGTTGCTTGCCGTCGGTGCAGGCGGCACGCAGCACAACCTCGCCCTTTTCGGTGAACTTGACCGCGTTATTCAGCAGGTTGACGATGACCTGCTGCAACCGGTGCGGGTCGCCGCGCATCCGTTTCGGCACATTATCGGCAAGGGCGAGGTTCAGCCTCAGCCCCTTGTCCTCTGCCGTCTGGCGCATCACGCGGCCGGAATTGGTCAGCATATTGTGCAAATCAAAATTGACCGCGCTGATATCCAGCTTGCCACTTTCCACCTTGGAAAAATCCAGCACGTCGTTCAGGGTGTTCAGCAATGTTTTCGAACAATCGCTGATCGTGCCGACGAAATCTTTCTGCTCCGCGTTCAGCGGCGTGTCCTTTAAAAAGTCGACCATCCCGAAAATGCCTGTCATCGGCGTGCGGATTTCATGGGACATGAGGGCGAGGAAGCTGGATTTTGCGCGGTTCGCATCATCCGCACGGCGCGCGTTCAGGCTCGCCTGCCGCTTGCTTTCGATCAATTGCAGCGTTGATGCCAGCATCTTGCGCCCGATCGACAGCACATAAATGCAGAAAAACAAAACCGCAGGTCCCGCATAGCGCGTTTCCTGCACATGCCAGTTCAGGTAAACGACCGTGCCCACCATCAATGCGGGGATGGCGATATCGAATGTCAGCAGGAACGGCACGGGCGCGCTGGACGACCCGTACGTCGCCACCACGCAGATGACAAAGATATAGCCCAGCAGATCGTCGTAAAAATATTCCCCCTGCAACGGCCAGAACAGCAGCAGCAGCCAAGGCACAAGGTACATCAGCTTGGTAAAGCAGATCGAAAAGATATAGCCGCGCATTTCGGAATCGCGGAATTTCGTTTCCAGTATTTCGCGGTACATCGAATGCTGCCGCAGGAAAGCCATTGCGCAGAATACCAGTACGCCGATTTCGGTCATGATGCCGTTCGCATCCGCAGGCGGCGGGTACATTTTGTATTTCGCGACCAGAAACATGCCCGCCATCAGGAAATTATTGAACAGCGACCCGCGATGGTTGCGGGCATACATCATCAACTGTTCTTTGCTGAGTGGTTCAGCCAAAGACGTAACCCGTATTTGCGTTGCGGATCAGCGCGGGCGCCGCCGCATCATGTTCGATCTTCTTGCGCAGCTGGCCGATCTGCCATTCGACGGCCTTGGCATCCACCTTGCCTTGCGATTGCCAGCAATAGGGAGCAAGGGTATCGACATCCAGCGGTTTGCCCGCATGGCCGGCAAACATTTTCAGCAATTCGGTGTCGCGCAGGCTCAGGGGGATTTCCTTAGCCTCGCGCTGCGCCAGCAGGCGGGCGGGGTAGACGCGCAGGTCGCCGAAATCGAAATAATCGGACAATGCCGGCGAATTGCGGCGGGCGAGACAGGATTGCGCGGTCTTGTGCATCAGCGCGGTGATGCCCATCAAATCAAACGGCTTCACGATATATTCGGTCGCGCCCGCAGCCATGCCTTCGCTGATATCGGCGGCGCGGGATTTCGATGTGATCAGCAGCACGGGCATATCGGCATCCACATTGCGGATCTGGCGGCAGATTTCATAGCCCGACATATCATCGAGCAGCACATCGAGGCAGGCGATGTCCGGCCTCACATCCGCAAATTTTTTCAGCGCATCTGCGCCCCCCGTTGCCGTATGCACCTCGAACCCCTCTTTTTCGAGAAGGTGGGAGAGCAGCTTGAGCAATTCGGCATTGTTTTCGACGGCGAGGACTTTCATAGACCAATGATGGCAAAGCGGGGCGAATTGGTCGAGGAAAAACGAATAATCTGTTGTTTTTATTTGAAACATCTCGGGAACGGATGTTCCGGAATATCGTGTAAATGAAATATAATTGTCGTATTTGCTAAAGTTTCCTATGGAAAATGGAGTTTAAAACCGGCTATAGTTTCCAAAATTAAAAACGAGTCCATTTTCAGGTGTGTCATGACTAAAACGCTGCAGAAGCCGAAGGCCGATGGCCGTCTGACGAATATCAGCAACGATTGCTTTGCCGCGATGCAATCCAAAATGTCCCTCGCCATGACGAACGCCTATCACCGCGAAGAAATGGCGGCGATCCGCCGCATCCTGGACGACATCACGGAATCCGATGGCGGGATTGAACATGTGGTGGCGATTGGCAGCGGCGATTTGCGCTACCTCGACGTGGCGCACGACTTCCGCAAATCCTATACCGCAATTGAACCCAGCCTTGCGACCGAATTATCACAGGCGGAAACCGCCGAACTGCGCAACCGTTTCGATATCGGCATCGTCGCGAAGAAGCTGGAGGATGTGACGCAGGCCGATCTGCCGCAGGGCCGCAGGCTGTTTTTCTTCCTGTTCAACGTGTTCCCCTATATCCCGGATGCGCTGGAGCTGCAAAAAAATCTCGTCCGCCCCGGCGATGTTGTTGTGGTATCGGGCTGGAACAATGACAGCTTCGAGGCGCGCCGGTTGCAGGATATCTATTACGAACACCTCGGCCGCGAATTCAAATGCGACCTCGCAGCCAGCGTCACGAACGGCTATATCGATGGTGTGGAAAAACAAGCGCAGCAATTCGCCAGCACCGCCAGCCGCGTCAAGGGCCGCACGACCGATATCCTGACGCTGAAGGTGAAATGATGCGCTACCTGCTGCATGATGTGTTCACTGAAAACTGCCGCAAAACGCCGGATGCCACCGCGATCGTGAACGAAGACGGAGCGCGCCTGACCTATGCGGCATTGAATGCGCTGTCGAACCGCTTTGCCGCCATCATCGCGCCGCTGAAATCCGATATACGCCAGAAACCTTTTGTTGGCATCATTTCCCCGGTACATGCCGCCAGCATTGCGGCGGTGCTGGGCGCGCTGAAGCTTGGCTGCGCTTATGTGCCGCTGGATGAATATTCACCGACCGAACGCCTTGCCAAGATTATCGACAACACGAAACTGGATGTGCTGTGCGTTGACAGCAACCTGTACGCCGAACACGCGCCCCTATTCGATCATCCGCATATCGGCAGGGTGATTTTACTGAACGGGGATGTTGCGGTGTCGGCATCGCCCAAAAATATCCTGTTTGCCGATGTTTTGGCGGCGCAGGATGCCGAACCACCCGTGCTCAATCAGGTCTGCGACGATCTCGCCTATATCCTGCACAGCTCCGGCTCGACCGGCGTGCCGAAGGGTATCATGCTGACGCACCGCAACGCGCGCACCTTCACCGACTGGATGCAGGCGGAATTCAAATTGACGCCGCAGGATGTGGTCGCATCGCGCGCGCCGTTCAAGTTCGATTTGTCGGTGTTCGACATTTTCAACACCTTTCAGGCAGGCGCAACGCTCGCCTGTTTCGACTGGAACAAAAAACGCGAAGCGGAGGCGAAACACGCCGATTATGTGGCGTTGCTGCAGCGTGAAAACGTAACGATGCTCTATACCACACCATCCACCTTTATCGCGCTGCTCAACCGCGGCGGGCTTTCGGCGGCGGATTTGAAAC
This sequence comes from Bdellovibrionales bacterium, assembly GCA_038247245.1. Classification (GTDB taxonomy): domain Bacteria; phylum Pseudomonadota; class Alphaproteobacteria; order Micavibrionales; family UBA2020; genus JAPWJZ01. The sequence goes on from JBBRVE010000003.1 coordinate 57,875, forward strand.
TGCGCACCATCATGTATGCGGGCGAACCGTTCCCGCCCGCGCAGCTGAAAAAAGTGATGGAGGCGTTGCCGGGCGTGGGCGTTGCCAATATCTATGGCCCTACGGAAACCAATATCATCACCTATTACTGGGTGCCCGAACCGCCGCTGACGGACGACCCTATCCCGCTGGGCGCGGTCGTGGAAGACACGGAAATACTTGTCGTCAGCGAAGACCGGAGCCGCGTTTGCGCGCCGGATGAACTGGGCGAATTGTGGTGCCGTGGCGGCACGGTGACGCTGGGTTACCTTGGCATGGACGATAAAACGCGCGACAGCCTTGTGCAAAGCCCGGTGCATCCGTATCCCGCGCTGTTCTGGCGCACCGGCGATTTCGGGTTTTACGATGAAAAGGGCGTGCTGCATTACCGTGGCCGCCGCGATCATATGGTGAAGGTCAAGGGTTTCCGCATTGAACTGGGCGAAATTGAAAACGCGCTGTCGCAATTCACGGCGCTCGATGAATTCGCGGTCGTCGCCGTGCCGGATACAAAATACGGCAACCGGCTGTATTGCCATTTCGCCGCGCTGAAGGGCCGCACGGCGAACGAGGGCGAGCTGCGCGAATTCCTTGCGAAAAAATTGCCCGAATACATGATCCCTTTTGCCTTCAGTGCCTGGGAAACCCTGCCCAAGACATCATCGGGCAAGGTGGACCGCGTGCTGCTGGCGGAAAAATCCGCAAATGCGGGAGAGTTTAAAAAAGCTGTTTGATGACATCCGCGACATCCGCGAAAGCGGGGGCGGGTGCTGCTGCGGGCCTGTTAAACACAGTCGAGAACGCAGCGGCAAAAACGGGATCGGTGGTTTGTAATTCACCGGTCAGCGCAAATGAAGCCGCAAAGGCTGGGTCTATATGGCCCATCATGCGCAGGTAAATATCGAAGCATCCCCCGCGCCCCGCCAGATGGTGCCGGAACTGCGGCGGGAAAGCGGCGAACGGCAACGGTTTTTCGGTCGGAGGGTCAACCCTTTGGGATTTGACGATACGGTCATAATACGGGACGTCCCCGTCATAATCGGTGGTAAAGGTTTTACCGCCGCCGTCCTGCCATGCGCGCATGCTGTCGGCGTAACGGATGCCAAGGCCGGTGGAAATGCTGCGCATCGCATCCTCGGGCGCACTGCGGAACATCGTGCTGTCCATGACGATGGCATCGGGCGTTGCAGCAAAATGCTGGTACAGCGCCTCCCATCCCGTGATACGGCAGGCGAAAATGCGCGCCAGAACCTTGTCGAAACCGCGCAGGTCGGCGCCGGGTTTTGCAAGACGCGCCTTGCTGGCATCCCAGTTTTTATCGCCCGTGCTTTGCGCCAGCGCATCAAGGCTGGCATAACCCGCATCCACCGCAACCTGTTCGGTCATATGCAACAAAACGGGAATTTGCATCACGGGGTCGCGGTGGATTTTCTGATCGCGCGTGAACAGCGTGCGGTAGAGGGCATCCTGTCTGGAAAAATCTTCCCCCTCGGCCAGCGCGGCCTGCAACGCCGTGCCGTCGGCATAACCGGTATCGCGCGCGAAACTGTCGAGCGCGCCGGCGTCGCCGTGGCGCACCATCATTTTGAACAGGGAATGCAGGGTCAAAAGCGGATTGCGGATCAGAAAAATATGCCTGTCGCACAAATCGCGCCAACGCAGCCACGCATCGCCCGGCGGAATATAATCGGCGACATTCTTGACCAATGCGGTCACCGCGCCGTCATGTTCATCAAGGCGGGTCAGGATATATTCATACGTCTTTTCCTCGCGTGCGGCCTCGTCGTAAATCGCGAAGGGGTCGTTGACCTGCAGCTGGATATCGGGGCTGCCGGAAAGCGCGCGTTCCAGCGCGGTCGAACTGCTGCGCGCGGGCGCCAGCAGCGATATCAGCCGCAAGCCCGATTTTTTCCGCGCCATCAATTCCGCATAAGCTTCACCTGACAAAATCAACCCCTTTAAAGGAACAATACCATGAATACCGAAGACAGAATGATCGAGGCCAACGAAAAAGAAAACCGCCGCGCCCTAATCCGCCAGATGTTCAAGCGTATGAAGCAGTACAACGTTTCCGCCCTTGAAATCAAGGGGCGTCAGATTCGCGTTTCCAAAGACCATTGGGTGACGGATTTCGCATCCTGCAATTACCTTGGCTATGACCTTGACCCGTCCATCAAGCTGAATGTGGATGACGAAATCGCGCGCTGGGGCGTGCATCCCAGCTGGTGCCGCCTTGTGGCATCGCCGCAGATTTACACCGATCTCGAAAACCGCCTGGCGAAGCTGGTCGGCACCGAAGCCACGCTGATTTTGCCAACCGTCACCCTGATTTCCATCGGCATCATCCCCGCGCTGATCGGCAAGACGGGCGTGATGTTCCTCGATAAATCCGGCCATGAAACCATGTATGAAGGCTGCAAAATCGCCCGCGATTCCGGCGCGACGCTGAAAAGCTTCAAACAGGGCGATTTTGAAACGCTCGAAAAACTGCTGATCGAGCACAAGGACAACCCCCGCAAGATGATCCTTGTGGACGGCGTGTACAGCATGACCGGCGATTATGCCGACATTAAATCGCTGCAGGCGCTGGCGAAAAAATACGATGCGATCCTTTATATCGATGACGCGCATGGTTTCGGCGTCGTCGGCGAAAACCCCGATGAAAACTGCCCCTTTGGTTACAAGGGCAACGGCATCGTGAAATACGCCGGCTGCGACTACGAAAACATCCTGTATGTGGGCGGCTGCTCCAAGGCGTATTCGTCGCTTGCGGCGTTTATCGCCTGTTCTGCCAACATGAAGACCTTCCTGCAGGCATTCGCAACGCCCTACGATCTGTCCGGCCCTTGCCCGACCGCATCGCTCGCGACCCTGTGGAAGGGCCTCGATGTGAACGAGGAACGCGGCGATATCTACCGCAAGAAACTGTGGGATTTGACGCATCGCGGCATCAGTGGTTTGCGCCAGCTGGGCTTCGAGGTCGTGAACACCTCGGGTTTCCCGATCGTGTCGGTAAAAATCGGCGATACCGAAAAACTGATCGAAACCGCCAATTTCATGTTCGATGCGGGCATGATGGCAACCATCTGCCCCTATCCGATGGTCATCAAGGGCGAAGAAGTCCACCGCCTGACCTTCACGGCGGCGAACTCCTCCGAAGACGTCACCAAACTGCTGGATTGCTTCGCGCAGATGAAAAAGATGCTCTGAGGCCGAATTATTCCATAAATAACCGCCCAAAAGCCTGTAATAAAACGGCTTTTGGGCGGTTTTCATTTTAATGCGATATTAAGCATCCTTCCCTATTATCAAAACCATCATATGTCCTATGTGAATTCAGGGGTTTTGTGCAGCCAATGCGGGATTTTTTGTACCGTTTTTCGCCAGCCATGCTTTAATTAATACTGAATTTTTGAGCGTCGATTTTTTTTACAGGGGAATATCATGGTTCTTGTCTTAGGCACTGGCGCACCCGATGGCCCCGATAATCCCGACATGATCGGCTCCAACGCCCAGGACACCATCGACGGACAGGCGGGCAATGACTGGATCCAGACGCTTGCCGGCGACGATACATTGATCGGCGGCGTGGGCAGCGACGCGCTGTGGTCGGGCCCGGGCGCCGATACAATGATCGGCGGCACAGGCCTGATGACGGGCGACCTGTTCGGCAATGATACATATCACGTGGATGACGTGGGCGACGTCATCATCGAATACGCGCTGCAGGGTATCGACCGCATCCATGCCTATATCAGCTACGACATGAATAGCGCGATGAACGTCGAAAACCTGCGTCTTGTCGGCTTTGACACAGGCCTGAACGCCATCGGCAACGACCTGAACAACACGCTGGAGGGAAACCGCGAGCGCAACACGCTGGCGGGCGGCCTGGGCGATGACAGCTATATCATTTACAACGAAGCCGATGCGTCCAAAAGAGATGTCATCATCGAGAACCCGGGCGAAGGTTCGGACACTTATATCGTCAATTTTACCTATGTGCTGGGGTCCTCGGCGCTGAGCATAGAAAACATCACCCTGACCGGCACCAAGCAGATCAACGCGACCGGCAACGAGGTTGACAACATCCTGACCGGCAACGTTGCCAAAAACACCCTGACCGGTGGCCTCGGCAACGATACCTATGTTATTCAGGACGCAACCGACGTCATCAAGGAAAACGCGGGCGAAGGCAACGATACCGTCGTGATCAAGGACAAGAGCTATAGTATCGCGACCCAGTTGAACCTTGAAAATATCACGCTGACCGGCACCGTCTCGGCGAATGCCACCGGTAACATCAATAACAACATTCTGAACGGCAATAACGGCGCGAACACGCTTGATGGCTTGGCAGGCGCGGATGCGATGACGGGTTACAAGGGCAACGACGTTTATATCGTCGATAACCTCGGCGACACCGTGGCCGAGGGCGGCACGGATGGTGGCGGCCTTGATGAAGTGCGCGCCAGTGTCACTTTTGTCCTGCCCGTCGATTTCGAAAACCTGACACTCACCGGCAGCGCCAATATCAACGGCACCGGCAACGATTTGATTAACACGCTGACGGGCAATGCCGGTCTCAATACGCTCGCGGGTGGCCTTGGCAACGATTATTATTATGTGCAGAATACGGGCGATGTGATCTCCGAAGTTACGGGCGAAGGCATCGACCGCGCCTTCACGACCGTCAACTTCAACATGGAAACCAATGCAGATCAGGTTGAAATTCTCACGCTTCTGGGCTCGCTCAGCATCAGCGGGATCGGTAACGCGCTCGACAACACCATCAATGGAAATACCGGCGTCAACGTCATTTATGGCCGCGGCGGACAAGACACGATCCACGGCAACGCCGGCAATGACGTCCTTTACGGTGACGGTGATACCGACACCATTTACGGGGATGCGGGCAATGATACGATATTTGGCGGCGATGGCGACGATTTCACCATTGAAGGAAACGCGGGCAATGACATTCTGTACGGCGGCAATGGCGACGACGGTCTGGTCGGCGGTGCCGGCATCGATACATTCATCGGCGGTCTTGGCAACGACACTTTTGACGTAACCGAAGTAAATGAAAAAATCACGGAGTATATCGGCGAAGGTTCGGACACGATTGTGACAAACCTCAAGTCTTTTACTCTTGCGCCCGTGACGGCGACACAAGAAATTGAAAACCTCGGCCTGTATGGCGCAGCGGTCATCGGCATCGGTAACGAAATCAATAACCGGATCGGCGGTAACGCGCTCAACAACACGCTGTCGGGCATGGCGGGTAACGATACCATCAGCGATTTGCTGGGCGGCAACGATACGCTGGACGGCGGCACGGGCGTTGATACGATGACGGGCGGTACCGGCAACGATACATATTTCGTCGATAATGCGCTTGATCTCGTGAACGAAGCTGATTTGGAGGGAATCGCGGACGTCATCTATGCCAGCGTTTCCTATAACATGAGCGTTTCGGCACCGGGCGAAATCGAATACCTGACATTGACTGGCAGCGCCATCACCGGCATCGGTAACGATTATGGCAACACGCTGAGGGGTAACTCGTCCGTTAATACGCTGATCGGTGGTCTTGGCGCAGATAGTTATATCGTCGATAACATGTCGGATGTGATTATAGAACTCGCGGGCGACAGCGTCGCCGATATCCTTGCGGGCCGCGGCGGCGACACGATCTTTTCCTCGGTCACCTATGTGCTTGCGGCCGATGGCGCAAATTACGAAATTGAAGGGCTGACGCTGACCGGCACCGCCAATATCAACGGTACCGGCAATGCGTGCTCCAATACGCTGACCGGCAACAGTGGCGCGAATATCCTGACGGGCGGGCTTGGCGACGACTGGTACGTCGTCAATGACCTTGATGACGTCAACAAGGACACTTTCGTTGAACTGATCGGCGGTGGATCCGACGGCCTGCTGGCCAGCATCTCCGTCACGCTCAAGGCGGCGAGCGCGGTCTACGACATTGAAAACGTGACGCTGGTCAAGGATGCGGGCGATATCAACGCGACGGGTAACGCGCTTGCAAACACGCTGATCGGCAACGACGGCAGCAATACGCTGAACGGCTCCACCGGCGCGGATTTCCTTCAGGGCGGGCTGGGTGACGATACCTATATCCTCGACGAAGCGGCCGATGTCGTGGTGGAAACGCTTCCGGGGGGCATCGACACCATTTTCGCCAACTTCACCTATGACCTGACGGCCGACGTCGCCTTTGTCGAAAACCTGACGCTGTACGGCAACCTTCTCATCGACGGCACCGGCAATGCCGACAACAACACGATTATCGGCAACGTCGCGGTAAATACGCTGATGGGGCTTGATGGCAACGACAGGCTGGATGGCGGCGGCGATGCGGACGTCCTGATCGGCGGCGCCGGCAACGATACTTATATTATCGATAACGCGCTCGATCTGGTCTCAGAACTGGTCGGCGAAGGTACCGACACCGTACGCAACAGTGTCAGCTTCGACATGAGCGCGCAGGCGTCGGGCGAAGTCGAGAACATGGTCATGACGGGGACGCTGAACATCAACGGCACCGGCAACGCGCTTGGCAACACAATTACGGGCAATGCCGGCAACAACACCATCAACGGCAGCGTGGGTGAAGATACGCTCTTCGGCCTTGCGGGCGACGATTACCTGATCGGCGGCGATGACCAGGATACAATGGACGGTGGCACCGGCATCGACACAATGGCCGGTAACCTGGGTGATGACGTCTATATTATCTCGTCGGCGACCAAGACGATCCTCGAGGCGTTTGGCGAAGGCATCGACGAGGTGCGCTCCTCCCTCACCCACACACTTGCCGCGAACGTCGAAAACCTGACGCTGACCGGCGGATCGCCGATCAACGGGTTCGGCAATGCGCTCGACAATATCCTGAAGGGTAATGTGGGTGTAAATACGCTGGATGGCGGTATCGGCGCGGATACGATGCTGGCCGGTGCTGGTAATGATGTTTATATCGTCGACAACGCGGCGGATATCGTCAGCGAGAACGCGCTGGAGGGAACGGACCTTATTCTGTCTTCCGTCACCTATGACATGAGTGTCTCAACAATTGGCGAAGTTGAAAACCTGACATTGACAGGCGTTCTCGCCATCAATGGCACGGGCAACGCTGGTAATAATACCATCACGGGCAACATTGCGGCCAATACGATGGCGGGCGGCTTGGGGAATGACTCCTTCTTCGTTCAAAGCCTTGATGACGTCATCATCGAGGCTGCGGGCGAAGGTGGCGACACTGTATATGCCGCCTTAAGCTGGGCGCTTGATAATATACAGGAAGTCGAGAATATTATATTGCTCGGCACAGCCAACATCAACGCGACCGGAAATGACCTCGGTAACTATCTCGGCGGCAACATCGGCAAAAACGTTCTGAATGGTGGCCTGGGCGATGATACTTACAACATCGGCGCCTCCGCCACGAATGACACGATCGTTCTCGATACTGGCGGCAATGATACGGTGATCGTGGGCGCAAGCTATTCTATCGCCAACCGCCCCGACCTCGAGAACATTAGCCTGGCCGGCACTGGCGCGTTCAACGCGGTGGGGAATGCGAACCTAAATGTCCTCATCGGGAATGAGGGCAAGAACACGCTCAACGGCGGCATCGGCGCGGACACCATGATTGGCGGCAAAGGCGACGATGTCTTTTACGTCGATGATGTCAATGATATTGCGCTGGACGCCTGGCTGCCCAGCATCCTGCCCGGCGGCAAGGATCTGGTGATTTCAAGCGTTTCATATGCGCTTTTGGATAATGACATTGAAAACCTGACACTCACGAACGTCGCGACGGCGCTGAACGGTACGGGCAACAACCTTGCGAATATCATCAAGGGTAACTCGTTCAACAACATTCTGGACGGCGGGCTTGGCTCGGATACGATGGACGGCGGCGCCGGCAATGACACCTATTACCTCGACAGCGCCGGCGATGTCATCAAGGACACGAGCGGTATCGATATCGTCTATTCGTCGCTTGGCTTCTATACGCTTGGCACCGGTCTTGAAAACCTGACCCTGACCGGTATAAACCCGATCAACGGCACCGGCAATACCGGCAACAACACCATCATCGGCAATACCAGCAACAACATCATAGACGGTGGCGCGGGCAGCGACGTGATGATCGGCGGCGGATCTGACAATATTATAGGTGATACCTATTTCGTCGACCGCATCACGGATGTGGTCATTGGCGATTCCGGCCTCGACACCATCAAGAGCAAGGTGACATTCTCGCTGATGGCGGCCCCGGATGTTGAAAACCTGACCTTGCTGGGGACTGCCGGATTGAACGGCACCGGTAACGCGCTTGATAACTCGCTGATCGGCAACTCCGGCGCGAACACGCTGATGGGCGGCGACGGTAACGACTTTATCAGCGGCGGCGGAGGCAAGGACGTCCTTTACGGCGGCAACGGCGCAGATACCTTCTTCTTTGAAGGGGCGACGATGTTCAAGGCTGTCGACACCATCATGGATTTCCAGCTGGGCGTCGATACCATCTTCTTCGACGCGCTGATTGATCCCCTGTTGCAGGTGAGCGAGGACTTCATCGAGTTCCGCACCGTTGCCGGCAGCTCCAACCTTCAAGTGTGGCTGGATTACGACGGGCAGGGCGAGGCATACCAGCCTGCGCTGATCGCGATTCTGATCAACCCCAGCTAAGGGGTTATCAGGGGGCGGGCGGTTTTGCGGCCGTGGCGGGCGGTTTCGGCGGGGCCAGCACTTTTTTCACGTGCTGCGCCATCATCAATTCCTCGTCGGTCTTGATCACGTAAACCTTTACCGTGCTGTCGGCGGCGTGGATGGCGGGCTTGTTGCCGTCATTCGCCGCTGCATCTGTTTTGACGCCCAGATGTGCCAGTTGCGACAAAATCTTGTCGCGGATAATTCCTGAATTTTCGCCAATGCCGCCGGTAAAGACGATGGCATCAACGCCGCCAAGGTCGACGGTGAGTGACGCGGCCTGACGCGCGGCATACAAACAGAACAGGTCGATTGCTTCCTTCGCCTCCGGCTTGTCGCTCGCGAGGAGCGTGCGGACGTCTTCGGTGATGCCCGATACGCCCTTCAGTCCCGATTGTTTCTGGAAGATGTCGGACAGGCTTTTCGCCGTCTCGCCCTGCTCCAGCAGGTACAATAAAATGCCGGGGTCGGTTGCGCCTGCGCGCGTGCCCATCATCAAGCCGTCAACGGGGGTGAAGCCCATGGTGGTCGCGACGCTCTTGCCGTCCTTCATCGCCATCATGCTGGCACCGTTGCCAAGATGCGCGACAATCACGCGGCCCTTGGCCGTTTTTGCATCGGCGACATCGGGCAGTTTCGATGCGATATACTCATACGACAGCCCGTGGAACCCGTAACGGATAATGCCTTCATCCGTCAGTTTGCGCGGAATGGCATACATCTGGTTCAGCTTCGCCTGCGTGCGGTGGAACGCGGTATCGAACGATGCCACCTGCGGCAGGTCGGGGTACTGATCGGTGATCAGCTGGATGCCCTTCAGGTTATGCGGCTGGTGCAGCGGCGCAAGGGGGCTGAGTTTTTCCAAATCGGCAAAAACCTTCGCGTCAATTTTCTGCGGGGCAGCGTAATCCTTGCCGCCATGCACGACGCGGCGGCCGACGGCGGTCACATTGTTGGCGGCGATAACGTCCAGTACCTGCTGGAAAGCGGCATCATAACTGCCGGCTTTCTTTACCTCGATATTCTTGCGTTCGATCAGCGTCAAATCATCGGCACGATATAAACCGTATTTGATCGACGACGATCCGGCGTTGACCACCAGAACCGTTTCGGGTTTCGCGTTTTCTGTCATGCCGGTGCTCAGGGCTTTTTCGGCGCGCGGGTCTGGCTGCGGCTGGCAACCAATGCGATTGCCGCCGATGCCTTGCGCTCCTCTGCCTCTGCCGAGCGGCTGTTGAGGATGATCGGCACTTTCGCGCCGACGACCACACCGCCGAGCGGCGCTTGCGACATCAGCACGCGCGACTTGAAGTAGATATTGCCCGATTCAAGGTCGGGGAAGACGAGAATGTCGGGATCGCCCGCAACGTCCGAGAAAATACCCTTCAGGTTCGCCGATTTTTTCGAAATTGCGTTATCCATGCCGAACGGCCCTTCGACCTTTGCGCCCGTGATCTGGCCGCGCAGCGCCATGACGGTCAGGGCTGCGGCATCCAGTGTCGCCTGCTGGCGGGGCTCGACTTTTTCGGAAGCGGCCAAAATCGCCACTTTCGGCTCGCGGCCTTCGATCTTCCAGAACAGGTCAACGGCGTTCTGGATGATATCGCGCTTCATCATCAGGTCGGGCGCTTCATTTACGGCGGCGTCGGTGATGTAGAGGGGTTTGTGGTAACCGGGATCTTCCATGATGAACACATGGCTCATGCGTTTATCTGTGCGCAGCTGGCCTTCTTTTGCCACGATGGGGCTCAGGAATTCGGGTGTATCGATCTTGCCCTTCATCAACGCCTCGGCGCGGCCGGTGCGCACCAGCTCGACGCCCATTTCGGCGGCGGCATGGCTGTGTTCGGTATTTACGATCTCGAAGGCGGAAATGTCGATATTCGCGTCCTTGGCGGCCTTGCGGATTTTATCCTCGGGGCCGACCAGAATGGGGGTCATCAGTTTCGCAGCAGCAGCCTCGAAAGCGCCGCGCAGGGAATTTTCATCGGTGGGGTGAATGACAGCGGTTTTGAGCGGTGCGGTATCGGGGGTCAGCTTGTCGTAGATGTGTTTCAATTCTTTGTCCCTTAATGTGTGCCTCGGGACTGATTCCCGATGGCTGTTAAGATCATTATGCTGTGCTTGAGCACAATTAGGCGCGAGAACCCATGGCTTGTCAAGTTGCCGATAATAACCGGACTGTTAACAACCTGAAAATGAAAGAAAATTTCGAGAGGTTTCGATGTTGCAGGGCAGCATTAAATTACTGATTTCATTATAATAATATTACGCTAAAAAGGGTTTGACCCGATGCCTTCGTTTAACATATTGTATGACCTGTTTAGGTCAACCAGCCACATTCCGGAGACGAAAAACAATGACGACCGATTTTATCTTCAATCCCGATCGCCAACCCATGATCCGCGCGGATTACCGCCCCTCCGAATATAAAATCGACAAGGCCGACCTTTACATCAACCTCGATGAAACCAACACCAATGTGCGCAGCACGCTGCATGTGGATCGCAACCCTTCGGTCGCGGCACTCGGCGGCCCGCTGATCCTCGACGGGTCGGATCTGAAATTAAAAAGCGTCAAGATCCTCGAAAACGGCGCATGGCGCGCGCTCGATCGTCAGGAATTCAAGGTGGACGGAGAACAATTAATCATCAAGCGCCCGCCCGCAGGCGCGTTTCAGCTGCAGATTGAAAACGACATCAACCCGACCACCAATACGGAATTGTCGGGCATCTACATGTCGGGCGACAACATCATCACCTCGCAGAACGAAGCGCAGGGCTTCCGCCGCATCACCTACTTCCTCGACCGCCCCGACAACCTTGCGGTCATCGGCGCAACGCTGGAGGCCGACAAGGCGAAATACCCCGTGCTGCTGTCGAACGGCAACGGCGATTTCCGCGCGACCGAAGACCTCGGCAATGGCCGTCACCGCATTTCGTGGTCGGATCCCTGGCCGAAGCCGTCCTACCTGTTCGCAACCGTCGCGGGCGACCTGCAGGTGCTGGAAGATAAATTCACCACCATGTCGGGCAAAGTCGTCGATATCCGTATTTTCGTGCAATCCGGTTACGAAGACAAAATCCAGTGGGCGATGGAAGCAACGAAACGCGCCATGAAATGGGATGAAGTCCGCTATGGCCGCGAATACGACCTTGATAACTTCCACATTGTCGCCGTCGATAAATTCAACGCGGGCGCGATGGAAAACAAGGGCCTGAACATCTTCAACGTCAGCCGCCTTGTCGGCAACGCCGAAACCTCGACCGATACCGACCTGATGGATATCGAGGAAGTCATCGGCCACGAATATTTCCACAACTGGACCGGCGACCGCGTCACCGTGCGCGACTGGTTTGAATTGTCGCTGAAAGAGTCGCTGACCAGCCTGCGCCAGCGCCAGTTTGCATCGGATATGCATTCCGCGCCCGTGAAGCTGATCGAGGACGCCATGGTGCTGCGCACCGGCCAGTTTATCGAGGATTCCGGCCCCGGCGCGCATTTCGTGCGTCCCGAACGCGTGGAGGAATTCGACAACATTTATTCCACGACCATCTATCAAAAAGGCAAACACGTCCTCGCGATGATGAACACCATCATGGGCGACCAGATGTGGCGCACGGCGATGGACAACTACTTTAATAAATTCGACGGCAAGGCCGTGACGGTTGATGACTTCATCGACAACATGCAGGACACGTCGGGCATCAACCTGACGCAGTTCCGCCGCTGGTACAGCCAGTCGGGCACGCCGGAAATCAGCTACGAAGGCAAATATGACGCGGCGGCGAAAACCTATTCGCTGACGCTGTCGCAATTCAACCCCGGCACGGCCGACCAGCCGTTGTCGGAAAAACAAAACCTGCATATTCCGATTTCCGTCGGCCTGATCGGCCAGAGCGGCAAGGATGTACCTCTGCAACTGCAGGGCGAAGCGGCGGCGGGCGACACAACCCGCGTGCTGAACCTGACGCAGGGCAAGCAGACTTTCGTGTTTGAAAACGTGAACGGCCCGGTCGTTCCCTCCGTGCTCCGCAACTTCTCCGCGCCCGTCAAGATCATGACGCAGCCGAGCGATGCGGAACTCATCTTCCGCATGGAGCACGACAGCAACCCGTTCAACAAGTTCGAGGCGAAAGAACGCCTGACGCTGAAAACGCTGCTGGGTTTGATCGACGATGTGCAGGCGGGCCGCCCGCTTGCGGTTGGTCGCGAATTCCTCGATGCCTTCGGTGCAAACGTCGCGAAAGCGGCGGCCGGCGGCGGCGATCAGGCGTTTGCGGCGCAGCTGCTGACACTGCCCGCCTATAACATCGTGATCCAGAGCCTGAAAACGGTCGATCCGGATGCGATCAAGAAAGCGACGGGCTTCCTCTCCACCACCATCGCCCAGACTTTCCAGTCTGACTTCGAGGAAATTTATAAACAGACGACCGCTCCCGCAGGTGAAAAATACGATGTCGTTCCCGCGCAAGTGGGCCGCCGCGACCTGCACAACTCGTCGCTGGCTTTCCTCAACAAACTGAAAACGCCGGAAACGCTGGCGGCTGCCGTCAACCAATACACCGGCGCCACCAACATGACTGAAAAACTGGGCGCGCTTGGCGTGCTTGCGCGCCTCGACGGCCCCGAAGGCAAGGCCGCGCTGCATGATTTCTACGAGCGTTATAAAACGGTCAACAACGTGGTCGACCGCTGGCTGAGCCTGAATGCCGCAACAGCATCGGGCGATGCGGCGGGCCAGATGCGCCAGCTGCTGGAACACGAAGCCTTCGACTTCACGAACCCGAACAAGGTGCGTGCGGCCATCGGCGGCTTCACCGCCAGCAACGCGACCGCCTTCCACAACAAGGACGGTTCGGGCTATGCCTTCCTCGCCGATGTCGTGATCAAGATGAACGACATCAACCCCCGCACCGGCGGCCAGATTGTGAAGCCCCTGACGCAGTTCAAGCGTTACGACGCTGAACGCCAGGCGCTGATGGTGAAGGAACTGGAGCGTATCCGCGAAACTCCCAACCTTGATAAAGGCATCAAGGAACTGGTCGGCCAGGCGCTTGCCACGGTCGAAAAACCGCAGGCCGCCGCCAACAACAACGGCAAAAAGCCGGTCGCGCCCGCGGCGTAACATAACACCGATAACAATCAAGCCCGGCGCACCCCGCCGGGCTTTTTTGTTGGGTTTTCCTGTGCTATTCAGGTGCAGGTATCCGGAGGAATAAATGACCGATTGGAACAACGGCCTCTCGCGCGAATATTTTGGCGAATTCAAGGGACGCGGCGTGATTATTGCTGGCGGTGCCGCCGGTATCGGCGCGGCATTGGCCGATGCGTTTCAATGGCTGGGCGCGACGGTTGCGGTGGTCGATAAAAATCCTTCCGCTGCGGGCATCAGCATCACCGCCGACCTCACCGATGAAAAATCGCGCAGCACAGCCCTTGCGGAGGCTTGCGAAAAGGTTGGCGCGCCCGCCGCTTTCGTCAGCACGCTCGGCTTCGACAGCCGCCTTGGTTTCGACCTGACGCAGGAACAGGCGGAACACCTGATGCGCGTCAATTTCTTCGCGCCTGTTTTCGCCGCGCGCGATGTGATGCCGATAATGCGCAAGGGCGGTGGTGGCGCGATCTGCCTTTTTACTTCACGCCACGGATCGGAGATTTTTGAGCCAGATATGACAGGTTACGGTTGCGCCAAGGCCGCGCTGGATAGCGGCATCAAACGCCTTGCCGTGAAGGCGGGCGAAGATAACACCGCCGCCAACATCATCCGCGTTTTCGGTTTCTGCCCCGGCTGGGTGCAGTCCGATAACCAAATGGCGCGTTTCAACGCCAAGCAATTCGATGACGCGGCCAAGGAACAGCTGGTGCCGGTCGGCATGCAGCCTGCCGATATCGTGCCCGCAATCATCTTTGGCCTGTCGAAACATTCAAAATTATTGTCCGGCACTACGCTCCGTTTTGACGCGGGCGAGGGGCAGGTAAAAACAAGCGCAATCACGGCAGGCAGCAAAAAGGCGGCATCATGAAAGCGGAACTGCTCGACGCCGGTCTTCCGGCATCCGAACTGGGCGAAGGCGTCAACTGGGACGCCCGCGCGAAAAAACTGTATTGGGTCGATATCATCGGCAAATGCATCCACCGCACCGATGCGGACGGAAAAAATTACCAGTCCTATAAAACCCCGTCCATGATCGGCTTCATGGCGATTGCGGAGGAGGGGGGCTGCATCGCGGGCCTGCGCGACGGGTTTTATAAGCTCGACCTCGCCGAAGATGTGAATGCGCGACCGCTGTTCCATCCCACTTTCGCCGACCGCGACAACCGCTTCAACGACGGCAAGTGTGACCGCCGCGGGCGCGTCTGGGGAGGCACGATGAACGACCTTGACCATAAAAAACCGACGGGCGCGCTGTACCGCCTTGATACGAACGGGCTGCATACGCAGGAAGAAGGCGTCTTTATTTCCAACGGCCTCGGCTGGTCGCCCGACAACAAGGTGATGTATTACATCGACACCGGACGCAACACGCTGTTCACCTATGACTACGATATCGAAGCCGGCGAAGCCGCCAACCGAAAACCGCTGATTGAATTCAACGGCAAGCGCCCCGATGGCATGTGCGTTGATTCAAGTGGCCGTTTGTATGTCGCGCTCTGGGGGGGCTGGGCGGTCGATATTTACGCGCCGGATGGAAAATATATCGACAGCATCGTGGTCGATGCGCCGCAGGTTTCGTGCTGCTGCTTCGGCGGGGATGATTTAAAAACGCTGTATATCAGCACGGCCTATGTCGGCCTGTCGCCGGAAAAACGCGACGAAGCGCCAAATGCGGGCAAGACATTCATGATCCGCATGGATGTTGCGGGCCTGCCCGAAACACCGGCGCGGATTTAATCGCCATGCAGATTTTCGCAGACTGGGGCAACACCAATTTCCGCGCCTTCCTGATGAAGGACGGCGAAATTGTCGAGCGTTATACGTCGGCGGAGGGCGGCATCCAGAAAGTTTTCACCGCACCCGAAAGCCGTGTTGTCGATTACAGCGGTTTCATCACAAAACATATAGCGGGCTGGCTGCAGCAATACCCAGCCGCTCCCATTTATATCGCGGGCGCGGCGGGCGGGCGTGACGGCTGGGTTGAAACCACCTATTCGATTGCGCCTGCAGGCTTGGCCGATGTGAAGCGCAATCTGCACCGCATCGCGCCCGAACATCTGGGCGCGGCGGCGGGACGCGAAATCTATATCGCATCCGGCTGCACGATTGCGATGCCTGATGGACGTCACGATGTCATCCGGTCGGAAGAAGTCAAAAGCCTTGGCGCGGCGCGTCACCTGAAACGCGACACCGTGCTGCTCTGCATCCCCGGCACGCACTGCAAATGGGTAAAGATCGAGGGCGACAAGATCGTGCATTTCGAATCCGCGCTGACGGGCGAATTGTACGGCATCTTAAGCGAGCGCGGCGCGCTGGCGGCGTTGTTCCGCTTTGATAAAAATTCGCAGCAGAAGGATATGGGGTCGTTCAACCAGGGCCTTGAAATGGCGGGTCGCGGGTTTGACCTGCTGACCGACCTGTGGCAGGTGCGCGCGCAAAAACTCCGCGCCAATCCGCATCCCGCCGATATGCAGGCGTATTTTTCCGGCATCCTGATCGGTCATGAACTGCGCCAGATGGAAAGGCTGTTCCCGGGTAAACCGCCCGCTGTGTTGCTGATGGACGGTGGCGCGAAGCGCGAATTTTACGCGCGCGCGTTTGAATGGATGGGCTGGCAACTGGATTGCGAAGTCGACAGCGAAACGGCGGTCGTCTCCGGCCTGCTGGGCGTTATTTAAGGTCTTTGGTGGCCGCAGTCAGCGCCTCGGCGCGTTTTTGCACTTCGTCCGCGGGTGTCCCCGGCTTATACAGCGACGATCCAACACCGAATGCATAGCAGCCAGCCGTGTGGAATGAGGCAACCGTATCAACCGCGATGCCGCCGGTCGGGATGACCTTGATATGCGTCGGCAGCACCGATTTCAGCGCGCGGATATAATTCGGGCCGCAGCTGTCGGCAGGAAAAATTTTCAGGAATTTCGATCCCAGCTTGATGGCGTCAAACGCCTCCGTCGCCGTATAGACGCCCGGCATCATCACCATGTCGCGGGCAAGCGCGGCCTTCACCACATCGGCATCTGTGTTCGGCGCGACGATCAGGCGCGCGCCCGTCTTGTGGACTTTCTCCACATCCTCCGCCGTCAATACCGTGCCCGCGCCGATCAACGCTGTGTCACCGAAGCGCTTCACAAGGCGCGAAATGCTCTCGAACGGGTCGGGGGAATTGAGCGGTACTTCAAGGCAACGCCAGCCCGCATTGAAAATCGCCTCGCCCACGGCCAGCACTTCATCGGGCTTGATGCCGCGCAGGATGGCGATCAGGCGGTTTTGCGAAAAAAACTGGTCGGCGGTCGCGGGCATTTTTAGTTTCCTTTAATGTTGCGGGCGCAGGTATTCGCGCACGCGCTTGGCGATTTCTTCGCGCGCCAGTTCGGGGCGGTCGAACATTTTCATGTATGCGCCGACGCTCGCCTGATGCACGCCCATTTTCGGATCGGACCAGATGACGCCCCACGGGCTGTGGATCGGCGTCGGCTTGATGACCAGTTCTGCGCGCCGTTTGTCGAGCTCTTCGGCGGATACGTCCATGTTCAGCTGCTTGTTCGCAACATCCAGCGTCACCCAGTCGCCGGTTTTTACCAGCGCCAGCGGCCCGCCCGCCGCCGCTTCGGGCGACACATGCAGCACATGACAGCCATAGGCCGTGCCGCTCATGCGCGCATCCGATACCGTCACCATCGCCTTCACGCCCTTCGCCAGCAGATAGCCGGGCGGGCGCACATTGCCGACTTCCGGCATGCCGGGATAACCCAAGGGGCCGCAGTTGCGCAGGATCAGCACGCGGTCGGGCGTGATGCCTTCCGCGGGGTTATCGATGCGCTTGTGATATTCCTCGATGCTGTCGAACACAACGGCTTGGCCGCGATGCTGCAGCAGGTTTTTCTCAGCCACCGCCGACACCTTGATGACCGCGCCATCGGGGCAGAGGTTGCCCTTCAAAATTACGATGCCGCCATCCGGCAGCAGCGGTTCTTTCACCGTCTTGATGATATTCGTGTCGGTATAGGGGTCGCGTGCGGCGAGCTCTTCCTTCATCGTCTTGCCGGTGCACCATTTCGCATCGTCTTTCACGTATCCGGCGGCAGCCAGTTCGCGCAATACGGCGGGCATGCCGCCCGCGCGGAAATATTCCTCCATCAAAAACGCGCCCGACGGTTTCACGTTCACCAGCAACGGCACTTTCGATCCGTATTCCTGCCAGTCGTCGATGGTGAAATCGATATCGGCCATGTTGGCGATCGCCAGCAAATGCACGACCGCATTGGTCGACCCGCCGATGGCCGCGTTCGCCGCAACCGCGTTCAGGAAGGATTGACGCGTGACAAAGGTAGAGGGGCGGCGGTCGGCCAGCACCATGCGCACGGCTTCCTCGCCCGCGCGGAATGAATAATGCGCGCGCTCCGCCATCGGGGCGGGGATGGATGACGCGCCGAACAGCGTCAAGCCCAATGCCTCTGCCATGCTATTCAGCGTCGATGCCGTGCCCATGCTCATGCAATGGCCGGCACTTGGCTGCGCGGCACATGATCTCACCATCAATTCGTCTTCGGTGATTTTCCCGGCGGCCAGCAATTCGCGGTTCTTCCACAAATGTACGCCCGATGCCGATTGTTCGCCGTGATAATACCCGTTCAGCATCGGCCCTGCCGACGCCACGATCGTCGGCAAATCTGTCAGCAGCGTCGCCATCAATCCGGCCGGCACGGTCTTGTCGCAACCGGTCAGCAGCACCAACCCATCCATGGGGTTCGCAATGATGGTTTCGATCAGCGTCATCGCGGTCAAATTCCGCATATACATCGATGTCGGGCGCGTCAGCGGCTCGCCCAGCGGCGGCGCGATATCGAACTGGAAGGGGATCCCGCCTGCCTGACGCACGCCCTGCGCCACGCGGTCGTTCAGGTGATGGTCATGCATTGCCTGACAGGGGTTCAGGTCGCCGCCGAATTTGCAGATGCCGATGATGGGGCGGCGGCCGCTTTCGGTTTTGTCGGCCAGCGGATGGTCGGTCGTGCCGCACAGTTCTTCCATCGTGAATTTCGAATTCACCATCTTGCCGGTATGGTGCGCGCGCACATCGACGGCGGCGGCCTGTCCGAACCAATAATCGCTGCGCAGGAAAACTTTTTTATCGGCCATGGTGGCACCCCTTTTTGACCCGTCATTTTTACTATAGGCGGGTGACGGATGCTAGCGCGAATGCCCTTGAAAAGACTTTGTTTTAGGCGGATTGACCTTGCCATAAAATCAGCCTATCTTAATCAACAATCAACAATGCCGCGCCACAACCAGACGGGATGGAATCATGTCCAGCAAACCCCTGCCCACGGACCAGTTTTTCAAAAACTCCGGCCTCACGCCCGAAAAGGCGCGCGAGATCGTGCAAGAAGGGTTGAGCGGCGCCGATTACGGCGAGTTCTATCACGAAATCGTCGCCCGCGAACGTCTGGTAAAGGACAAGGGCGAATTCACGACCGTTTCGACCGGCGACAGCAAGGAAGGCTTCGGCTTCCGCGTCGGGCAGGAAGAACTTGTCGGCTATTCCTATTCGGATTTGTTCAACGAAGCCGCATTGAAAGATGCCGTCAATGAGGCGCGCAACGTGCTGAAGATCGGCACGGCCAAGGCAGCACAGCCCGCAACCGGCATGGTGCCGCAGCAGCTGTATACGCCGGAAGACCCCATGGCTGGCTTCACGCTCGCCGAAAAAATCGCCAAAGTTGACGAGATCGAGGCCTATGCCCGCTCGCTCGACCCGCGCATCACGAACGTGACCGTTGCTTACGCATCGGAATCAAAAGCCGTGCATATCATCACCGCAGACGGCAAAAGCCTGATCGACAACCGTCCGATGACGTCGGTTTCCATCTCCATCATGCTGACGGATAAAGACGGCAAAAGCGAAATCGGCACGGCGCAGACCGGCGGCCATGTGGATGCCACGGCTGTGTTCGATGAAAAAAGCTTCAAGGCCGCCGCGAAAAAAGCGCTGCATCAGGCCGAAGAACTGCTGGTGGCCGAAGATGCGCCCGCCGGCATCATGGATGTCGTCCTCAGCCCCGGCTGGGCGGCGGTCGTGCTGCACGAAGCAATCGGGCATGGATTGGAAGGCGATTTCAACCGCCGCGACATTTCCGTGTATAGCGGCAAAATCGGCCAGCAGATTGCTTCACCCGAAGTCACCGTGATCGATCAGGGCGACATGCCGGGCGAGCGCGGCTCGCTGCATTTCGATGACGAAGGCGTGCCGACGCAGCAAAACGTGCTGATCGAAAACGGCGTGCTGAAGGGGTACATGCAGGACCGCCAGAACGCGCAGCTGATGGGCGTTGACCCCACCGGCAACGGCCGCCGTGAAAGCTATGCCCATGCGCCCATGCCGCGCATGACCAACACCTATTTCGCCAACGGCACGCATGACCCCGCCGATATCATCAAATCGGTGAAGGACGGCCTCTATATTTCCGACATGGGCGGCGGGCAGGTGGATATCACCTCCGGCAAGTTCAACATGAACGCGAAACTGGCCTACCGCATCCGCAACGGCAAAATCGCGGAGCCTGTGAAGGGCGCGACGATTGTCGGCGACGGCTTGACCGTCATCAAATCGATCACCATGGTCGGCAACGACCTCGCCCTTGAAAAAAGCGCGGGCATGTGCGGCAAAAACGGGCAGCAAGTGCCCGTCGGCTGCGGCCAGCCCACCTTGCGCGTCTCCAACATGACCGTTGGCGGTCGCAAGAAATAAGGAACAATAAAATGACCACCGAAAAAGAATTCCTCGCCGCGATGAAGCCCTTTGCGCAATCGCTGCTCGATTACGCGATGACCGAGGGTAAAAACCACGGCATCACCGATGCGCGCATTTACGTTTCCGCCAGCGACCGTCTGGAAAACAGCGTCGAAAAGGGCCAGGTGACGAAAACCGTTTCCGGCAAGACGTATAACGTCGGCATTACCCTCTACGCGGGTGACCGCGTCGTGACCGTTACCAAGAACACGATTGACGAACAACGCCTGAAAGACGCGATGCTGGAGAACATGAAGATCATCTCCCTCGTCCCCGCCAATGCCGACAAGAAAATGCTGGAAGCGGAAAAGGTGTTCAAGGGCGCGAAGCAAAACCTCGACCTTTACGACCACAACCCGCCCACGACAGCGCAGCTGATTCAATACGCCAAAGACGTTGAAGCCGCGGCGATGGCACAGCCCGGCGTCAAGGCAACGCGTTCGGTCAGCGTCACGCGTGCCGAAGACCATTTCCTGATCGTGGCAAGCAACGGGCTCGATGTTTCCGACAGCCGCACGATGTACGCGGCGGGCGCATCCGTGATCGCCGCCGACAAGTCCGGCATGCAGATCAGCGGCGAAAGCAGCATGGCGCGCCATTTCGGCGACATGGCGAAACCCGACGTGCTGGGCGCGGAAGCGGGCCAGAAAGCGATTTCGAAACTGGGCGGCATCCTGCCCGCAACCGGCGATATGCCGATCGTGCTGGACAATGGCGCGGCTGAAAGTTTCTTTTCTTCCGTCTATTCCGCCATCGGCGGCACGGCGCTCCATCGTGGCACGACGTTTTTAAAAGGCAAGCTGGGCCAACAGGTCATGGCGCAGGGCATCACGATTTCGGATGATCCGCTGGTGGCGCGCGGCATGTCGTCGCGCCAGGTCGATACGGCGGGGCTGGCGGCACAACCCATCACCTTCATCGAAAACGGCGTGTTGAAAAGCTATGACATCAACCTGCTGGAATCACGCCAGCTGGGCATGGAGCCCATCGGCCGCGAAAACGGCCCGACCAATACGCGCATCGAGCCGGGCACACAAACCCCCGCCGAACTGATCGCGGATATCAAGGAAGGCATTTACATTCAAGGCTTCAACGGCGGCACGGTCGATGTGAACACCGGCAACCATTCACGCGAAGCCTACGGCCTGCTGATCAAAGACGGCAAGATCACCGATACCGCCGTCAGCGGTTTCGTCGTCTCCGGCAACCTGAAGGACATGTTCATGAAGGTTGCGGTCGCGAACGACACGCCCGTGCTGCCCAGCACCAAGCACCGCATGGCCGCACCCACGACGCGGATCAACGGCTGCACGATTGCGGGGAAGTAAGGGGTTAGTCTTTTTCGCCCGAGAAAGTCACGGTCACGCCGCGCTTTTTGAAATAGGACTGCATCATCTTGCGGCCCTGACGATTGTTCTGGGCGAGGCGCGCGGGTTCGACCGCAACTTCCTTTTTGCCTTCGGCTTTCAGCGCCGTTTTCAGACCGTCGATATGCTGGTCGATATCCAGGTTGTCCTGCATCAGCGATTCATAGACTTTTTCGAGGGCCTGTTCGACGGTAAGGGCGGTCATGTTTTTGTCTCCGGTTGAATTCGCGCCGATTATGGTGGAAGCGAAGGGTTTTTTCCAGCCTAATCTATCCGGTTGATAAATCAGCCTAATCGGGCCTGTACCCTTTTTGACCGGGATGCGCTAGGATGACGGAGTTCAAGGGCAAGGGGGAAACAGCATGGCATCATCCGGAAAAATCGTGATCTCGGTCGATGGCCCCGCAGCCTCCGGCAAAGGAACACTCGCCAAGGCGCTCGCCGCCAAGCTCGGCTTTGCCTATCTTGATACCGGTGCGCTCTACCGCGCGGTTGCGCTCGCGACCATCGAAAGCGGTGGCGATCCTGCCAATTTTGATGACGTCAAAAAAGTGATTGATAACGTCACCCATCACGTCACCCCTGAAACGCTGGTCAACCCGAAACTCCGCACACCCGAAGTCGCAGCCGGTGCCGCCAAGGTCGCGGCCTATCCCGATGTGCGCCATGCCGTGCGCGATTATCAGGTCGAATTCGCCAAGAACCCGCCGAACGGTGCCCCCGGTGCTGTGCTGGACGGCCGCGATATCGGCACGGTCGTCTGCCCCGATGCGGATGTGAAATTATATGTGACGGCGTCGCCGGAAGAACGCGCGCGCCGCCGTTTCGAGGAATTGAAATTGAAAGAACCGTCGACGCTCTATGAAACGGTGCTGAACGACGTGAACGCCCGCGACCATGCCGACATACACCGCGCGATATCGCCGCTGAAACCGGCGCTGGATGCGCATATCCTCGACACCACCACGCTCGACCGCGCAGGCGCGCTCGATGCCGCCATCAAGCTGGTGCAGGCAAAATTCCCGCCGGAAGCAGACCGCCCTGCGAAAACCAAATCACCGCGCCTTTAATTCCGCGCTTTTAATTCATTGACACATGGTTGGCGGAAACCTTTGTCCATGCCGGCGGGTCGCTGGCGGGGAAAGAATCCATTGATGCCAGATCAACCATATCGTCGGCATCTTTATCCAGGTCGGATGATTCACCGCCGCAGACGCGTTCGCTGCATTCCTGATTAAGACGTTTATGGATGACAAAGCCGATGGTCGATGCCGCCAGCGTGAAAATAATGAAATCGCGTAACATGGTCGCCTCCCTTGGAATTCGTTTCCAAACAAACGCCCAAGCAGCGTTGAAGGTTCACTTTGTCTTTTTTGCTTCTGTAATCTGGGGGTTATGCCAGATATGCAATACGGCGTAACTGCGCCATGGCCGCCATTTTTCCGACATTTTATCGGCTTCCTTTGCGGACACGCCGCCAAGGTTATTCAATACGCCCATATCGCCCGTCGGAAACGCATCCGGCCAGCGCAGGGCGCGCATGGCGATGTAATGCGCTGTCCAAGGGCCAATGCCGGGGATATCGTCCAGCTGTTGTATCGCGGCGTCGGGGTTCACGCCCGGCTCCAGCACCAATGCGCCCGATGCAAAACCGGATGCCAGCGCAAGAATGCTTTTCGCGCGCGCGCCGTTAATGCCAAGGCGCGCAATATCATCCACCGTCAATTTGGCAATCGCGGCGGGCAGGGGTGAAAGATGCGTGAGTTCGGCAAAGGGTGTTTTAAACGCATCGCCAAACCCCGCGATAAACCGCCCGCCCAGCGTTGTGGCTGCCTTTACGGATACCTGCTGCCCCAGTATCGCCCGTACGGTCAGTTCAAACACATCGAACGCGCCCGGGACGCGCTGGCCTGGGTTGCGTTTCACCATTTTGCCGATCGTTTTATCGTTCGCGAAATATGCCGCAATCACATCGGGGCGCGCGCCCAAATCGAACAGGTTGCGCAACCGCGCCAGCAGCGCGGGCAAAACCGGCAGCAGCGCATGTGAAAATTCAACCGTCAGCGCGGATTTATCCGGCGCATGGCCCACGCGCACCCAGCCCTTGTATTTGCTAAGGCGCACGGTGCGCAGGTAATGCCCGTCCACCATCGCCTCCGCCCCCTTCAGCGCGCGGGCACCAAGGAAACCCAGTATTCCGTCCCAGTCATAAGGCGGGCGGTACGACAGCAGCAGCGTCGATGAATCCCCCGCGATCACCCCGTCTTCCGCCACCTGCTTGCGCAGGCGCGACGGCGGCATCCTGTAACGCTTCAGAAAAGCATCATTGAACCGCCGAAGGCTGTTAAACCCGCTGGCATAGGCGATTTCCGTGACGGGCAGGGCGGTTTCGGTCAGCAATTGTTTCGCCAGCAACAAACGGCGCGACTGGATCAGCTCGATCGGCGACACGCCCATTTCCGCCCGCACAATGCGGCGGATCTGGCGCGTGCTGAGGTCGAATTGACTGGCGATATTATCAAGCCCCATATCCTCCTCCAGCCGTGCCGCGATCAGCTGCGCGATGCGGGCCGCATCATCGACAGGGGCATAGCCGGGCGCAAGCTCGGGGCGGCAGCGCAGGCACGGGCGAAAACCCCCCGATTCCGCGCTCTGCGCATTCGCGAAGAATTTGCAGTTCACGGCTTTGGGCGTTTTCGCGGTGCAGACCGGGCGACAGTAAATCCCCGTCGATGTCACGCCCACGAAAAACACCCCGTCGAAACGGGCGTCGCGGGCGGCAAAGGCGCTGTAATAATCCGGTGGCTTATCCATGGGCAGACGATATAGTACTGCCCATGCCCCCATCCAGCCATTTCCGGACATGGGGGCAGAAACCCCGCCTGACTTAATGATTTGATTTTGTTCGATAATAAAATCAGGGAAGGGTTTTCTGGTTTCATTCGTTATATAAGCGTGCTCATTATTTCAAAAGGCGGCCAAAATATGAAAAAAATTACCCTTCTCAGTTCCGCAATCGCCCTGACCCTTTTTGCCGCCGCGCCAGCCGCGCAGGCACGTGTCATGGCCAACCCGCAACAGCAGGATGCCGAGGCATCACCTGATGCCGATTCAGGCGCAGCACCCGCCCCCACCAAGGCCGAACAGCGCCAGCAGGAACGTGCGAACAACAAACAGGAACGTGAAGCCGCGCAGCAGCAGCAACAACAGCAGCGTGAAGCCCAGCAACTGCAGCAACAGGCCGAAACGCAACAACGCCAGCAGGAAGCGCAGTCACGCGCAGAACAACAGCGCGCGGAACGCGACGCCCAAAATGCCCAGCGCGATGCCGACCGCGACGCACGCCAGCAGCAACAGCAAAACCAGGCGCAGCAGGAACAGGAGCAGCAGGAACAGGCGCAGCGCGAGGCGGATCGTATTCAACGCCAGCAGCAGCAACAGGTGAACGAAGACAATAACCGCGCCAAACGCGAAGCCGAACAACAGCAGGAACAATCGGCTGCCGAAGCCCGCCGCGCCGAACGCGAACAGGAAAAGGCCGGCCGCGAACAACAGCAGGCACAACAGCAGCAGCAGCGCGAAGCCGAACAGGCGGTTCAGGCCGAAAAGGCCCGTCGCAGCGCCGATGAAGCGAAGGCGGAGCGCGCGCGTGCGCAGGCTGACCGCGCAGCGGAAAAGTCGCAGGAACGCGCCGATAAAGATGCGCGCGAAAACCAACGCAAAGCAACGCAGGAAGAAGCGCTCAAGACCCGCGCCGCCGCGCAGGCCGAACAGGCGGAAAAAAACCGTGCCGCCGCTGCCATCGCTGAACAGGAACAGGCCAGCAAGCGTGAATCGCGCGACCAGAAACGCGACGACCGCCGTGACGACCGCGAGACGCGCAAACAGGACCGTCGGGATGACCGTGCGGCCGAGCGCGCCGAAGCCGAAGTCAAGGCGCGCGAGCTTGCCAATAACCGTCAGGCACAAGCCAAGATCGCCGCGGAAAAACGCGAAGCGCAACGCCAGCAGGCCGAAGACCGCCGTCTGGAACAGGCAGCACAGGCACGCGCAGGCCGCCTGTCACGCCAGCAGCAGACGGAACGCATCGAGGCCGAACGCCAGCGCGAAGCCGCCTACCGTCAGCAACTGGCGAAACAACAGGCGAAACAACAGGCGGTTTATGACCGTCAGCTGGCAAGCCTGCGCGCCCAGAACCGCGCCAACGAGTACCGCCGCCAGCAGGATTACCTTGCCCGTATGCGCGCGCAACAGACGCAGTACCGCAACTATCGTTCCTATAACTATTACAACGATCCGTATTACTACACCGCCAATAACTACAGCTATCAGCGCAACGGCCGCTATTACCAGACCAACGTCTATGGCGCGCGCACGCTGAAACAGGCGGTGAATCAGGGCTATGCGGAAGGCTTCCGCTCGGGCCGTGCCGACCGCATGGATAAATGGAAGTATGACTACTGGAACGCTTATGCCTATCAGGACGCGAATATGGGCTATGGCGGCTACTATGTGCAGCAGAGCGAGTATAACTATTACTTCCGCCAGGGCTTCCAGAAAGGTTATCGCGACGGCTATTACAACCGTTACCAATATGGCCGCTATGATAATGAAAACGACGATTACAGCATCTGGTCCAGCGTGCTGGGCTCGATCCTCGGCCTGCAGCTGAACTAAGGGTTAAATCATCCTATGCCGTGTAGCCGGGCGCGAATTTCCGGCTGCCGGCATAGAGCATGATGCCAAGCGCAAGCGCCCCCAGTACCAGAAAGCCGGATGCCATCGGGATCAGCGTGCCGTCATACAGCTGCCCGATCCATGTCCCCAATATCATTGAAATTGCCGACGACGTCGCGCCGATAATGGCCGATGCCATGCCCGCGATATGCCCCATCGGTTCCATCGCAAGGGCGTTCAGGTTGCCGAACACAAGGCCGAAGCAGAAAAACAGCACGGCGGCATAGGCAAGGAAAATAGGCAGCGTCACATCGCCCAGCGTCAGGTTGACCGCCATGAAAATGGCCGATGCCGCGACGATGCCGATAAATGCGCGGATGCAGATATGGCGCATGCCGTATTTGCCCACGATTTTCGAATTCGTCATCGATGCCGCGCCCAGGCACAGCGCAAGGCAACCGAAATAAAAGGGGAACATCGCGCCCTGATGGAATTTATCCTGAAAAATCTGCTGCGATGAATTCAGGTAACCCATGAAGCTGCCAAAGCAAATCCCCATGCAGACCGTATAGCAGAACGCCACGCGGTTGCCGACAACCTCGCGAAAGCCGTGCGCGAAAGACGCGGCGGTGATCGGCACGCGGCGTTCCTTCGGCAGGGTTTCTTCAAGGCGCATGTAAATCCAGCCCGCAATCAGGATCGCATAGAAAATATACATCACGAAAATTGCGTGCCACGACCCGAAAGTCAGGATCAACTGGCCAAGGGCAGGGGCGATTGCAGGTACCATGATGAAAATCATCATCACAATCGACATCACGCGCGCCATATCGCGGCCCGCATATTTGTCGCGCACGATGGATACGGTGGAAACATAGGGACCCGCAACGCCAAGGCCCTGAATCAAGCGGCCCGCCATCAGCACTTCAAACGTCGGCGCGAAATAGCACAGCACAGAACCCGCAAGGTACAGCACGATGCCGCCGTACAGAACTTTTTTGCGGCCCAGCGCATCCGACAGGGGGCCAGCCACCAGCTGCCCCACACCCATACCTATGAAAATGCCGCCGATCAGGTACTGCGCATGGTTACGTTCGGCAAGATTGAAATAATCGGCAACGATGCCCAGTGCGGGCAGCATGGCATCGATGGAAATCGCCACAATCGACATCAGCAGCGCCATCAGCACGGCAAATTCGCGGAATGAAACTTCGGGTTTTCTCGTCTCGGACATCGGGTGCGCCTTTTTTTCTTTTTCTGTCTCGTTCATCGCGGCCTCTTGTTATCAGCCTTATCATTGTTTCACATATTTCACAAAAACGCAATGTAATTCGTGCGAAAATCGCAATATACTGTTTTCCCACGGCTATTGGCGCAGGGGTGTTGACTTATACTCTGAAAATATATAATTTATGCTCAATAAGAGAATAACGAATCAGGCGGGCACAGCTTTTCATCCCCCTGATCCAGCAGGAAAACCGGCCAAGACGGGCATATATACGCCGATTCACTTCAAGCAGGCGGATAAATTTTACGTTTTTACCATAATCATTGCCGTTCTCGCCACATTGAAGGATATGCCATGCAAGCCGTGCTCCGCCAGACTGCTGCAACCGAAACCGGCCTTTCGCATTTTGATGCGCTGGGATCGCTGACGCCGGCGCGCCTTGCAGGCCTTGCCGCGCAATTCGCAGTCACGGGCGCGGTGCATGTGACGGACACCGGTCTTGCCACCCGCGCCCAGCTGTTGCCATTAATGAAAGCGCTGGGCTTTGGCGAGGCGGAGCAGTTTTCGGCAGGCGGGCGCACCGCCGCGACATGGCAGACGAAATGGGCGGCGCCCGGCCTGCGCCACCTCGATTATTATCCGCCGTATCTGTACCTGCTGCCGAATGGCGAGATCGGGTATCAGCGCGACTTCCCCGAACGCGTGATGTTTTTCTGCGAAACGCCGCCGGCCTTTGGCGGCCGCACTTTCCTGCATGCCGCAAAGAAACTGGAATCCGCCCTTGCCGGCAGCACCGCTGGGCGCAGGCTGGTGGATAAAGTTTCCGAACACGGTTTGACAATCGAAACCGGCTTTATCGACCGCAACCATCCGCAAAAACCGCAAAACTATTTCCAGTCATGGCAGGAAAGATTCGGCAGCGACGACCGCGACACCGCGCTTGCGGCCGCGCAGAGCCTCACCCGCGAATATGACGCCTGCTGGTGGGTCGAAGATCAGGGACATCCCGTATTGATGACACGCATCACGCTGCCGGGATTTGTGGATGGATATATGCGCTTTCCCCGCATCGCGGCGGATGGCCCGATGTTGAAAAACGGTTTCCGCCGCTATCCCTTCGGCAACGGCGTCGAAATGACGGCCGTTGAAAAAGACCTGCTGAAAAACGCCTATACCGCGACCCGCGAAGGTTATGTGTGGCGGCAGGGCGATTTTATACTGATGGACAATATCCGCTATGCCCATTCCCGCGAAGCCTTTGCCGGCCCGCGTGAAGTATTGGTCGGCATGGCCGGCCTGAAACAATTATAAAAAAGTCATAAAGGATAGTGACCATGACCGCTCCCGATTCCGCTCTCCGCTTGGCCGATACCGAACCTGCGCTGGATATGTCGCTGGTCGCCAATGCGACGGAAAATGAACGCTACCGGATGCCGGATAACGAAACGCAATGGGCGCAGGATCTGCCTGTTAACGTGTTCGATGCCGAAGGCGAGCTGACGCCGGAGAAAATGGCCGCGATTAAATTGCGCTTCGCCACCCTCGGCACCCTGCAGGTCATCAACACCGGCATCGTTGCGGCGGAACAGAACGACGTGCCGATGCCGGTGCTGGAGGGGCTGGGTTTTGGCGAGGAAGAACAGTTCAAATGGGGCGGCCTGACCAGCGGGCGCACCAACCTGAAATACATTTCCAAATGTATGCGCGAAACGGATGACTACCCGAAACACCTTTTCCTGCTGCCGCATAACGAAATCCTGTACCAGCGTTTCATGCCCGAACGCCTGCTGTTTTTCTGCAGCCGCACGAATGAACGCGGATTGAATGGCGGAGGGCAGGGTGGCCGCACCTTCGCGCATTGCGCGAAAAAGACGGAAAGCTATATCGCGCAATTCGCCGTCGGCCGCGCGCTGCTGGCACGCATGAAGGAATTCGGCTTCACGATCGAAACCGGATTCCTGGATGAAAACCACCCGGAAAAATCAAAAAACTATTTCCGGTCGTGGCAGGACCGTTTCGGCACGAATGACCGCGCGGAAGCTCTGAATGTCTGCGCCGAATCCACGCACCAGTTCGACGAAGGCTTCTGGATGGAAGAACCCGTCACGGCGGCGGACGGATCATCCGTGCCCACGCTGATGACGCGCATCACCATCCCCGCATTCAAAACCGATGAACGCGACGGGCAGAGCTACATGCTGTTCCCCCGCGTCGCGCTGGATGGCCCCCGCGCGCATAACGGCCACCGCCGTTTCCTGATCGGCGACGGCGCAGAACTGACGCAGGAGGAAACCGTCATCCTGCTGCAGGCCTTCATGGCCAGCCGCGAAGGACGCTATTACAGCGAAGGCGACATCCTGCTGGTCGATAACATCCGCTATGGCCATTCGCGAGAATCATATGCAGGCAGTCGCAAGATTTACGCATCGATGGCGGGGATGTTCTGGACGGATGATGTCGTTTCCTAACTAGAATCAAAGCGCTGGAATCACGCCGCCACCCTTCTCCAAGGGTGGCGGCATTTCTGCGTCTGTTTTTTCGTGCCGTTCCGTGGATTCGCCGCGAATCCATGTTTTCGCAGGATATTTTCTGTGAACTGGCGGTACATATCTGCAGTAATTCGATGTTATGCAAAATAAACAGGCACTTACAAGGTGATTGTCACACAACTGTCACAAAGTCTTTCGCAACTGTTACTTGACCCGCAAATGGCCGTCACACGCAGGGGCGATACTGAACTTAGTAGCGAGCAAACAACTACGACAAAAAGAGACATAGAGGAGTACACACCATGTTTGAACAAAAAGCACTCATCAGCGAAATGGAAAACCTTCGCCGCTTCGCCCTGCGCCTGACCCGCAACGCCAGCGACGCAGAAGATCTGGTGCAGTCGACCCTGCTGCGCGCCCTCGAGAAAAAAGAATACTTCGAGGCCGGCACGAACCTGTTCAGCTGGACGTCCAAAATCATGTTCAACCTGTTTGCGTCGCAATACCGCCGCAAAAAGAAATTCGAAACCCAGTACGATCCCGAGCCGTATATCAACAGCGCA